>JBFMBA010000392.1:0-8736 GCA_040755475.1 Thermodesulfobacteriota bacterium | reverse complement strand
CGACCTGCTCCACCCGCTGGCGCAGGACCGGCGGCGCATCGTCGAAGAGCAGGTGGGCTTCGTCGAAGAAAAAGACCAGCCTGGGTTTGTCCGGATCGCCTACCTCAGGCAGGTTCTCGAAGAGCTCCGACAGCAGCCACAGAAGAAAGCTCGAGTACATCCGGGGCTTCAGAACGAGCTGATCCGCGACGAGAATGTTCACGATGCCGCGACCGCTCAGATCGGTGCGCATCAGATCGGTCAGGTCCAGGGCGGGCTCGCCGAACAGGGCCTTGCCTCCTTCCCGCTCCAGCGTCAGCAGGGACCGCTGGATGGCCGCCACGGACTGTGAGCTGACGAGCCCGTATTGGGTCGAGATCTCCTTGCGGTTGTCCGAGACGAAACCGAGCAGGGTGCGCAGGTCGTCCAGGTCGAGCAGCAGGAGCCCCTGATCGTCCGCCAGCTTGAATGCGATCTCCAGCATGCCCGCCTGGGTGTCGTTGATCTCGAGGATCCGGGCCAGCAGCCCCGGCCCCATTTCGCTGATGGTGGTGCGCACCGGATGCCCCGCCTTGCCGGAGAGATCCCAGAACAGAACCGGGTTGGCCTCGTTGGCGTATCCCTCCATTCCGATCTCGGCAGCGCGCTGCAGGATCCGTTCATTGGCCGCGCCGGCCATGGCCAGCCCGGCCACATCGCCCTTGACGTCCGCCATGAACACGGGCACGCCCATCCGTGAGAACCCTTCCGCCAGCACCATCAGCGATACCGTCTTCCCCGTACCGGTGGCCCCTGCAATCAGGCCGTGTCGGTTGCCGTATCTGCCCAGCAGGCGAACGGGGCGCTCTCCCTTTCCGATCAGTATGTCGTTCATGCGCTACTCCCTTGTTGTGCTCTTCGGCGTCACGGCCGCCCCCGCGGCGGAATGGCTGGGGATGGAATGGTTCAGGCGTTTCTCATGCAAGGTGCGGCTCTGCCGTGCATGGTGTGACTATACGGGGAATGGCAGGGTGTGTCAATGGGTTTCGGGTTGCCTGCTTGGCGCGGTGCAGGGCCCGCGCAACCGAGCAGCGGCAGGGGCAACCAAACAGGTGCGGTATGGATGCCTGCCGGAAAACATGATAGGAAGTACAGGATGGTCGTCGCAACGATGATCGGAAGCGGGGTGGAAGGTATGCAGGAAAGGGCTGTGCGTTTCGGTAAAGGCGACAGGGAGTTGGAGGGACTTTTCGCCGCCGCAGGGGGCAGGGAGGGGGCCGTGATCGCCCATCCCCATTCAATGATGGGTGGGGACATGTGGAATCCCGTCGTGGAGACCGTGGCGGTGACCCTCCTGCGTGCAGGGATATCGACGCTCCGCTTCAACTTCCGCGGGGTGGGCGGGAGCGCCGGGAGCTTCGACGGGGGGAGGGGCGAGCGGGAGGACCTCCTGGCGGCCTGTGACTTCCTGGAGGAGAAGGGCGTCGAAGAGATTCTGCCGGCGGGATATTCTTTCGGGGCCTGGGTGGCCGCCGGGATGCTCGGACGGCGGGCGCTGGCGCCGGCCATTTTCGTGGCGCCGCCGATCCGCATGTTTCCCTTCGAACTGGAGGGCCTGCAAAGCCGGGTGGGGCTCATCGTGTGCGGGGACCGGGATCCCTACTGCCCTGCCGAGGAGATCCGCGGTGCGGCCGCAGCCCTCGGCTGCCCTCTGGCCATTGTCCCCGGGGCGGACCATTTCTTCCTGATGCGGGAGAGGGAACTTGCCGCCTGTATCGAAAGCAACATCCGGCCAGGTGACCTCCGCCACGGGGCGTCCTGAAGAGACCCGTCCGGCGGGAGGCGCCGCGTTCCGGATCGCATCCGGACCGTCCCCGCCGTCCGCCCGCTAACGGGCGGGAGCCCGCCGCGGCCGCCGTGCGGAGCCCCCGAAGGGGCGCGCCGGAAAAGACGGGGCCCGCCCACCCCTCTGTCCGTCCTTCTGAGCCGAGGAACAGGGGTCATTTCTTTTTGATCAGGCCCATGTCGGTGAGCATTTCCGCGTACCTGGCATTCCAGTCGCCGAGAAATCGTCCGAAGGTCGGGCCGTCCATCCATGCTTCGGAGAGCATGTTGTCCTTGCAGTACTTTTTGAAGGTTTCCGTCCTCGCATATTTGAACAGCGCCTCTTCCATCACCTTGCGGGCGGCCGGCGGTATGTCGGCCGGGGCGGCGAGCCCGCGGTTCTGGATGAAAAGGGCATTGATCCCCTGCTCCTTCATCGTGGGTATTTCAGGGGCTTCGGCGAGTCGCTTTTCCGACAGGACGCCGAGGATCCTGACCTTGCCCGCTTTGTACAGCTCGAGGGCCTCTCCGGGGTTGGTGCTTGCCAGTTCCACGTGTCCGCCCAGGAGCGCCGCATTGACCTCTCCGCCGCTGTTGAATACGATGTAGTTGAACTTGATGCCTGCCGCCTTCTCGAACTGATGAATGGCCATGGAATCGGAACCGCCGAACTGGGTGCCGCCGATCGTGACCTTCTTCGGATTGGACCTGGCATAGGCAATGATCTCGCTGAGCAGCCTGAAATTCGATTTCGTGCTCACCATGAGCATGAACTGGTCGAAGGCAAAATTGGCAATCGGTGTGAAATCCTTCAGACCGACCGGGGTCTTCCCGAGGAGCGGCGTGGTCAGGAAGGACGGTGTCGTGGTCAGCAGGTAGTAGGGGTCCTTCCTCTTGCCGGCCACGTACGCATAAGCGATGCCGCCGCTTCCCCCGGGTTTGTTCTCCACCACGATCGGCTGGGGGAGAAGTTTTTCCTTCTGGAAGGCTGCGGCAAGCGTGCGTGCGAAGATGTCGCTGCCGCCCCCGGCGCTGGCCTGGACAATCAGGGTGACGGGTTTTTCCGGATAGTCTCTGGCGCCCTGGAGCTCTCCTGCCCCCATGACGACGGACAGAACGATGGAAGCTGCAATGCATGACAGGCTCAAGTTCTTCATCTGCACCTCCTTGACAGGACTAAGGGGTTATCGAGTGGATATCACTATGAGTGCAGCTGTATAAACATGCGGACCCGCGCGGGGCGGCTCCGGTATCCCGTACCGGAGCCGACGGGCAGTGCGGAGACAGGGAATCCCGACCTGCCCGATCGGTGTGCGGGGTAAGAGGGGCGGGCCCTTATCCCCACTGTATGGCATCGGCGCCGGTTTGTCAACGCCACGCTGCGTTCAAAACCGCACCTGCCGTCGATGTCTTTTTGGGCGGTATCCCATATCCCGACCGGTGCAGCCGCCGGGGCGGAGATTCAGGTGTCCATCAGCAGCGTGATCGCCATGATCAGGGCGATGCTGATGAAGAAGCGCTTGATCCAGACGTTTCCGATCCGGTCGGAATATTGGGCGCTCACGTAGGAGCCGATGCAGGAACCGGCGAACATGGCCATGGCCAGCGGAAAATGGATGGCGCCGTGGTAGGCATAGGTGGCGGCCGAAGTGACGCTCATCATGATCCCCGCCACTTTCGTGTTGGCGGCGCTTTCCAGAAAGGTCTGACGGAAGACGAGTATCATGATGTAGGACATGAGCGTTCCCATGCCGGCCCCGTAAAAGCCGCCGTAGATGCCCGACAGGAGGCTCAGGAAACCGCCCAGCAGGTATGCTCCCGTGGTGATCGGGTGCTTCGTTGCCGCCGTTGCCACACCCAGCCTCGGGTTGGCCACTACGACCACCAACAGGATCATCGTCAGCGCCACGATGAAGGTCTTCAGCAGTTCCGGGCTGATCTGAAGCGCCAGGTTGGCGCCGATGAAGGCGCCGGCAAGACAGGGAAAGCCGACGATGAAGGCCAGCCGGTAGTGCATCATCCCCTTGCGATGAAAGGAATAAAGGCCCGCCATGGCGATCCCGGAAGTGCCCAGCCGGTCCGTGCCGACGGCGCTGTGGGGCGGAAGGCCCATGAGAATCAGAAGCGGAATCGTGATCAGGCTGCTTCCGCCGACGAGCGTCCCGAAGGTGCTGCAGATGGTGCTGGCGACGAAGATGATGATCAGTTGCGTGGGGTCCATGTCCTGTCGGGGATACCTTTCCGTGAATAGGGGCGGGCGAAGGGGTTTCCGGCGTCCGAAATATTCCGTCTGGCGGTCAGCGATGTCCCATTCGCGGGATGACATAGAACGAGAAGGTCCCGAATGTCAATGAAAAGGACGGAGCCTGCGGGCAGGCTTCCGGTCGCTTTGCCGATACAGGTAGGATCAGCGGGTCGACCCCCCGGCGCCTCCATGCCGGTCGCGCAGTTGCGTGGCCCACAGGACGATGAGCACGGTCAGCAGGACGGCGCCGGCGCCCGCCGCGAACAGGGTGACGGGGGCGCCCCAGAGGCTGGCTCCGGCCCCGGTGATGAGGTTCCCCAGCGGCAGCGTGCTGATGGCGAATGCCCGGACGCCGGAGACCCTCCCGCGCATCTCCGCCGCCGACCACATCAGGAGCAGCGATTGGATGAGCGCCATGGATATGCCCTGGGCCACCCCGGCGGCGACGAGCAGCAGCATGGAGAGCGGCAGCGTCCGTATCGTGGCGACGACCATGAGCAATACCGGCCAGACGATGCTGATGATCATCAGGATGCGCGCCTGGCTCAGGCGGCGGGGCAGCGCTCCGGGCGCGAGCGACCCGAGGGTGGCCCCGAGTCCGACGGCCGCCAGGAGTTGGCCGAAGCCGCCGGATCCCGTGCCGAAGACATCGCGGGCAAAAATCGGGATCAGCGTGTAGCGGTAGGGGAGTATCAGGAGATTGGCCAGGGCCGCCAGCAGGATGAGCGCCAGAAGCGCCTCGTCGTTCTTGATGTAGCGGAGGCCGGCGAGGAGGTTCTGCCACACGGAGCCGTGGGTCGCCGCCCTTTCCGGCCGGGTCGCTTTCATGGGGAGCAGCGCGGCGACGGCGATCAGAAAACCGGCGGCCATCAGGGCAAAACAGCCCGCCCCCCCGATGAGTCCGAGCGCGCTTCCGCCCAGCAGCGGCCCGAAAATGGTGGTGATGCCGGTGGCAAACATGAGCAGGGAGATGGCGCTGACCAGATGGTCGCCCTTGACGATGTCCGAAGCGGTGACAAAGAGGGTGGAGAAATTCAGGGTGAAGCCGACGCTCCCCACAAGGGTGAAGGCAAAAAGATGCCACGCTTCGAGCCGCGAGGCCAGCACCAGCCCCGCCATCACCAGCGAGGCGGCGGCCAGGGTGAGCTGCACCGAGATCAGGATGCGGCGCCGGTCGTAGCGGTCGGAAACCGTGCCAAAAAAAGGCCCCAGAAACATGGCCGCGAAGCGGCAGGCCCCCTGCAAGCCCACGAGAAAAGGAGAGTCGGTCAGTTCGAGAACCAGCCAGGCCACCACGACCGCTTCGATCCAGTGGCCCGCGTAGGCGCCCAGCGTGCTGGCCCAGAGCAGGCGGTAGTCCCCGTATCGCCAGGCGGCCAGAAAAGGCGGTTGTCGACTTATCGCGGCCATGGGTCGAGCAGGTGTCCCCTTTCGTGCGGATGCGTGAATCGGCACCCCCGTGCGATCCCGGGAGAGGGCTTCCGGCGACGCGCCCGCGGAACCCGGCACGCATAGCGGGGCGCGAGGCGCCGGCTCTTACCGATGTCCGCTGCCCGGTCGGCCGGTCGCCCGGGACTGGATCCGTTCATCGGGCGAACTCGTAGGCGAGGCGGGTGACGCGGCCGCGCCAGTATGGCTTTGGCCCGCCGGGGAGCAACCATGCCACCTCGCCTTCGGTGGGGACGCGCATCCCGTCGCGGACCTCGTAGCCGCCCCAGCGCCCCTCCCAGGGAGTCGGGATCATCGCTCCACCGACCGCGCGTCCGCGCGCCTCGGCGCGGACCGATGCGATCAGCCCCTGGTCGTCGAAGCGGAAGAGGAGCGCCACGGTCGTTTCGCCGTCCCTGATGGTAGCCTTGGCGGAGGTGCCGTCCACCGCTTCCCACCGCACACCCTGGCCGGGCAGCAGCGCCGTGGGATACCAGGGGGCCTCGGCAAGAAAGCGCATCAGTTCGCCCTGCGCAATCTCGGGCGTGCCGCGCATCTCCACCAGGGTCACCAGGCCGTACAGCGCCGCCTGAAGCACCCCTTCGCCGGCGATGTACGCGTCGTGCACGCGGACCGTGACGGCCGGCATCACCGCGATGCGCGCGTCCCAGTCGAAACCCGGGCGCCGGGTGATGACCCGCTGCGTCGAGGTGAAGGGCTTCCATCCTTCGCCGCTTTCGCGCATGTTGAAAGTGCCCCTGTGCGCCATGGTGACGGCTGACACCACGGGCTGGCCGTCCGTCAGGGAGGCGCGAAGGTACCGTTGCACCGGCGCGGGCAGGCCGGTCAGGTCGTCCGGACGATAGGGCCCTGTGCCCTCGGCCAGACGGGCCGCCTCCAGCCCGGCGCGCATCTGCCGTGTCAGCGATTGCCATCGGTGGGCGCCGTAGAGGAGCGCGACGGCCAGGATCGCGACCAGTCCCGCCATGACGTAAAGGATCATCTTCCACCACATGGTCTCATGCCTCCGGCGGGCCGACCGTTGAATTCGCGGTTGGCCAGGGCAATGTGAAGATACCTGCCACGGGGAGGGGCTTCCGCTGCGGAAGTGCCCTCTGTCGATGCGCCCGGCGAACCCCGCTTGATATGCCGGGGCTTCCCGGCTGCGCTCCCGGTCACGTCCACGCCACACCGGCATCCATATCACATTTTCACCGGAAATGCAGGGCTGGCGGCGGGGCGTCAGCCGGCCTTCAGCGGCCGGGTCCGAAAAACAGGCCCGGTCCGGAGGGGCAGCGACACCGCCGATTGCGGGTATATGTCCTGTAAAGGCTCCGCATTTCAGATCGTCAGGATCCGGTGCGGCTCATCCACAAAAAGCAGGTAGCATTCGACGGGGCGGCCGCGGAAGAGCGTCTGCAGGATGGCGCGGTAGCGGATCATCTGGGGGAGGTACCTGTCGGCAAGATGGCCGACGCGTCCCGTCTTGAAATCGATCAGGGTGATCCGGTCGGGGGCGATGATCAGCCGGTCGACGATCCCGAAGGCCCGGGTATCGGAGAGGTGCTGCTCCGTGAGCACGGCTCCGGTTCGAAAGAGGATCTCGCGCACCCCGGGCTCGCGCAGGAACCGGTCGACGGCGGCGCGCTCCTCTCCAGCGAGAAGTCCCGGAGGGACGCTGCCGCTCTTGCCGTCGAGCCGGGCGAGAGCCCCATGGATGCGCAGGCCCCGTTCGATCCCTGCCTCGACTGCGGCCGAATGGAGCGTCGGGTCCATCTGGTCGCTTTCCCTCCGCGCGCCGATGTGGGGACCGAGGTCGGGTGCTGTCAGCGTCTCGTGGTCGGGCGGCTTCGGCGACGCGGGGCCGTAGTCCTGCCGCCAGCCCGCCTCGGTCCGCTCGGCACCCGGTATGGGTCTTTCGGCGGCGCTGTGCATCCGCTCGCTGAACCCCTTGAGACCTCCCTCCCTGTCGGCCCGCAGGAGGATCGTAAGGCTTTTCACGGCGCGGGTCGCGGCGACGTAGAGCAGGTTGGCCGTCTCCGCGGTCCGTTCATCCTGTGTCGCTTCGGCCGCCTCGGCGAGCGCTCTCGCCCCGGCCACGGGGTCCGTGTCCAGAAAAGCGATCTCGTCTTTGTTCAAACCGATCGGGCAGCCGTCACCGGGATGGGGGATTTCGCGCGTCCTGTCGATCCCCTCTTTCCAGAAGAGGAACACATGGGGAAATTCAAGCCCCTTGGCGCTGTGGATCGTAGCCAGTTTCACGCGACCGGCGTGCTCCCCTTCGGGGACGGTGATCAGGCGCGACATCTCCAGCAGGTATCTCAGGAAGGCGGCGGCGTCGCCGGCGTCGGGCCGGTCGAAATACCGCTCCGCCTCATTCCACAGCGTTTCCGCCAGGACGCGGGGAAAGTGGGGCAGGAGTTCGCGCAGGGCGGCGGCAAGGACGGCGAAGCGGTGCGGCCGGGGGGCTGCACCGATGGTTGCGGCCAGCGCGGCAAGGTTCGCCTCCAGCGGCTGTCCGTAGCCAAGCCCGGCCAGGGCGCGGCGGGTGAAGCCGCCGTCATCGTCCGAGAACAGGGCATTGAGCGACAGGAAGAGCGCCGCCCCCTCACGGAGCGACAGCAGCTCCCGCCCGCGCAGCCCCGAGGTCGCGATTCCGGCCCGTGCCATCGCCGCCGCGACCCGGTCCACATGCGCGTTGCTGCGGCACAGGACCGCCATGTCGCCCGGGGCGCAACGGCACTGCCGCTGCTTTTCCGCGATGAGAGCCACGAGCCGCTCATAGGCCGGATCGTCACCGGCATCGCAGGCGGCCGGGACGACCGCCACCTCGGAAAGGCCGCTGTAGGGCTCTGCCCGCCCTTCGGGCGGCGTCTGGAAATGGACCTGATCGGTTCCCGCGAACAGCCCGGCGACCAGGTGGTTGAAAAAGCCGATCAGCAGCGGCGTCGAGCGGTGGTTGTGGGGAAGCGTCTCGACGGCCAGCTGGCCGCTTTTCAAAAAGGGATCGATGCATCGCTTCAAATGGTCGGGCGCCGCATTCCGCCAACGGTAGATCGCCTGTTTCCAGTCTCCCACCAGAAAGAGCGACCGCTGCCCCCGGGCGTCCGCCCCTACGACGCTCAGGATGTCCTCCATGAGCGGCCAGAGGAGGTCAAACTGCATCCGCGAGGTGTCCTGAAACTCGTCCAGGAGCAGATGGGACGTCCGGTCGAAGCCGTGTTCGTACAGGCGCGTCCGGAAGAGCGGCCGTTCGGTGTCGTCGGGTCCGTCCAGGGCCA
>JBFMBA010000391.1:0-22697 GCA_040755475.1 Thermodesulfobacteriota bacterium | reverse complement strand
GGCCGCGCTGGCCGGCGAACGGGAGGTTCTGTATCAGGGCAAGCGCATGCCGGCGGCCAGGGCCCTGCGGAGGGCGAATCTGCAGCCTTACATCTTCAGGGAGAAGGAGCCCCTGGCCATGGTGAACGGGACCTCGGTGATGACGGGCATTGCGGCGATCGTTCTGGACCGGGCGGAACATATCCTGGAAGCGGCCATCGTCGCCTCGGCCCTGAGCGTCCATGCCCTTCAGGGAAAGGCCGTCCATTATCATCCCGCCATCGGGGAGGCCAAACCCTTTCCGGGGCAGATCTATGTCGCCGCCAGGATCCGTGAGCTCCTGACGGCAGAGGCCTCCGGGGCCGATCTCCAGGCCGGGGGGGCGGAAGCCCTTCAGGATCCCTATTCCCTGCGCTGCGCCCCCCAGATCATGGGTGTGCTCCACGACGCCCTGGCGTGGATAGGGCCCTGGGTCGAGATCGAGGCGAACAGCGCCAACGACAACCCGCTGTTTGCCGCCGGGACGGACCACCCTCTCATGGGGGGGAATTTCTACGGGGGCCATATCGCCTTTGCCATGGACGCCCTGAAATCGGCCCTCGCGTCGGTGGCCGACATGGCGGACCGGCAGGTGGCGCTCCTGGTCAATCCCAACGTGAACCGGGGGCTCCCTGCGGATCTGGTGCGGGTGAGCGGCGAGGCGCAGTCCTCGCACCACGGCTTCAAGGCCATGTCCATCTCCGCCTCCGCCTTGACCGCCGAAGCCCTCAAGGCGACCATGCCGGCCGCCTCCTTCTCCCGGTCCACGGAATCGCACAACCAGGACAAGGTCAGCATGGGGACCATTGCCGCCCGTGATGCGGCCCGGGTCTGCACGCTGGCGGAGCGGGTCGTGGCCATCCACCTCCTGGCCGCCTCCCAGGCCTGCGAACTGCGGGGACGGGCGGCAGACCGGCCCCGCCTCGCGCAGCTGATCGAACGCATCCGGCGGCACGCGGCGCCGACATATGAAGATCGACCCATGGACGCCGATATCGAGACCCTCGCAAGGCGGATATCGGAGGCGGGCTTCCCGTAAAATCCTGAAGGGCGAACAGGGGGCGGGCCGGCCATGACGGTTGACGGTGGCGCGGATACAGTGTAAGAAACAGGAACAGGGTCATCGAAAGCGTCGGTACATACCGATCAGACAGGAGGGGAAAGGATGACCGGTCGTCTCATCATCCATGACAGACCCGAGCTCGTCGCTCCGTACATGCTGGTCGGCCTCAAGGGCTGGCTCAACGCGGGCGAGGTGTCCACGGGCTGCGTCGACTACCTGCGGCGCAAGCTGAACGCCCAACCCTTCGCAACCATCGAGCCGGCGGGATTCTACATCTACCAGATCCCGAGCGCATCGGCGGAGCAAACCCTGCGGCCCCCGGTAAAAATCAGGGATGGGCTCATCAAGAAGCTCGAAATGCCGCACAACGATTTCTTTTCATGGAAAAGCGACGGTGCCCACGACCTCATCCTCTTTTCCGGCGTCGAGCCGAACCTCGACTGGCCCGTATACGCCCGGGCCATCGTCGACCTGGCGCGACAGTTCAGCGTGGCAAGAATCTATTCCCTGGGCGGCATTTTCGATCAGGTGCCCCACACCAGGAAAACGAGAATCCTCGCCACGGTGAGCCACGCGCGCCTGAAGGATGAACTGAAGGCCTTTGCACGATTCACCGACTACGAAGGTCCCAGCAGCTTCAACACCATGTTGATCTCCCTGGCACGGGAGCTGGGGATGGAGATGGCGGGCATCTCTGCCCGAACGCCGCTCTACATCCAGGATCTGAACGCAAAAGCCTGCCACGACCTGCTCAAGTACGTCATCGCCTCGACGGGCCTTGGGATAGACCTGCGTGACCTCAGGGAAGCGGGGGAGACCCTGGCGGAGATGATGGACCGGGCGTTCAACCAGAACGCAACGGCCCTCGAGCAGCTCAGGAAGCTCGAGGCGCAGTTCGACGCCGCCGCGGAAGAGGAACCGCTTCAGGGGCCGGGCGAGGACTACGACAAGCTGCTGGCCGAGATGCGCAAGCTCAAGATGGAAGGGCGAAAACCGCATTGACGCCTTGCCCCTGGTTTGTGCTGCGATGGGGCGGTCCGCCCATCGCGGACCGGGGCGGTCGCCATGGCGGGGGAATCGGCCCGCCCGTCCGCGCCTCGGATCGCCTCTTCGTGTGACCTCTTCTCCCTCGGCGAAGCCCGTCGACCGGTAGCCAACGGCAGAGGAAAACTTCCATGGATGAGAACGAAAAGGCATACGCCAGGCTGCAGCGTCATCTGGACCGTCAGGCCGTCGGATTTCCCGCGACCCGCTCGGGCGCCGAGATCCGGATTCTGAAACACATCTTCACGCCCCGGGAGGCGGAGGTCGCCGCATGCCTGACCTACCAGTATGAGCCGATTGACAGGCTCTTCGAAAGAGCCGGGCATCTGGCCGGGTCATCGGAAGAGCTGGAGGAGATCCTCGCGTGCATCGAAAAAAAGGGGGGGATCGAAACAAGGATCAAGGCGGGCAGGAAGCACTACTGCAACGCCCCCCTTGTCGTGGGGATGTTCGAATTCCAGCTCGGAAGGCTGACGTCCGAGTTTTTGAAGGATTTCGATGAATATACGGGAAGTGCGAAGTTCGGGTTGGAGTTTGTCAGCACGAAACTCCCCCAGATGCGCACCATCCCCATCGCAGAGAGCATCAGGCCGCAACATCGGGCGAGCCGTTTCGACGACGTGAGCCTCCTGCTGCGGACGGCGGAAGCACCCTTCGCCGTCTTCGAATGTATCTGCCGCAAGAAAAAGGCGCTGGGGGGAAAGGTCTGCCAGGTCACGGCCCGGCAGGAGACCTGTCTTGCCGCCGGCAGTCTGGCCCGGATGGCCCTGCAAACCGGTCTCGGACGAGAACTCACGCGGGAAGAATCCCTGTCGATCCTCGAAGACAATCAAAAAGAGGGTTTGGTGCTCCAACCCTCCAACACGGAAAAGGCCGAGTTCATCTGTTCATGCTGCGGCTGCTGCTGCGGCATGCTCGGCATGCAGAAGCATCTGGCCAAACCGGTCGATTTCTGGGCTTCCAATTTCCACGCGGCGGTCGATGCGGGTGCGTGCGTCGGGTGCGGCCTCTGTGCGAGGCGCTGTCAGGTCGGCGCGGCGGTTCTCCGCGAATCGGAACGGAAAACCACGATCGACCTGAACCGCTGCATCGGATGCGGCGTGTGTGTCCCCGCCTGCCCTTCGGGGGCCATCGCCCTGCGAAAGAAGTCCAGGGAAGTGAGACCGCCGCTCACAAGAGAGGAACTCTACGACGTGATCAAGTCCCACAGGAAGGGGTGGCCGGGTAAACTGCAGGTGGTCGGCAAACTGCTCATCGATGCCATCCGGACGGGGCAGACCGGCCTGCTCCGGTAACGGTGCGCCCCGAAGGCGCGGAAAAGGGACGGGAGAAGCCGTATGGAAAAAGCTTGACTTCAGGCATCCGCTCCGGTAGCATCCGCTCGCCCTGAAGGGGAGTAGCTGTCCGGGCAAGGTCAACATGCTGGCGAAAGCCTGGCCTTGCCGTTGGCGAACGTCAATCAGCGAGACTTTCGGTGTGACCCCTGCGTCATACAGAAGTCTCGCTTTTTTTGTGGGAACAGGGTACAGGATGACCGTAGCGATCGCATCGTTTCTGTTCGTTGTGCTCGCCGAGATGGGGGACAAGACCCAGCTTCTGGCGATGGCCTTTGCCGTCCGTTTTCCGGCCAAAACGGTGCTGGCCGGCGTGCTGGCCGCGACGCTGCTCAACCACCTGCTGGCCGTCGTACTGGGGAACTGGCTGACGAACGTGATTCCCATGCAGGGCGTTCAGGTGGCCGCCTCGGCCTCCTTTATCCTCTTCGGGCTCTGGACGCTCCGGGGAGACCGCCTCGAGGGAGAGGACAAGAAGTATAAAGTCAGCCCCTTCTGGACGGTGGCCGTGGCCTTCTTTTTCGCGGAAATGGGCGACAAGACACAGCTCGCCACCGTGGCGCTTGCCGCCAAGTACCAGTCGGTTCTCCTGGTCTGGCTGGGGACCACGGGGGGCATGATGGTCGCTGACGCCTTCGGGATCATCGTCGGCGTGGTCCTGGGGGAGAAGATCCCCGAGCAGGTCGTCAAGTGGTTTGCCGCCACCGTCTTCATGCTCTTCGGGATTGCCGGCCTCTATGATGCGCTGCCGGAGGGCTTCCTGACGCCGCCGGTGGCGGCAGGGGGACTTGCCCTGATTGTCCTGCTCGCCGGGCTCGTCGTCCGGATGAGCCGGCGGAAGGCCCGGTGGCCCGCCTCTACGGGGCAGGCGGCGCAATGGAAGGGAAAAGAGGATCTTGGGCAGCAGTAGGGGGTGTGCGATGAGAGAGGATGGTCACCTGGAGTATGACATCATTTCTTCGCTGCTGGGCGCGGTGGGTGTGGTGCTGCGACCGCAGGCGAAGCGGCCCGTACGGATGCTCTTTCTTCCCCGGCAGGACATCTCTCCCCGGGAGCGAATCCTGTCGGCTTTTCCCGAAGCCCGCCCGCTGTCCGGGAAACGGGGAGAGACCGGTGTCCGGATCGAGGCTTTTCTGGCGGGCGAGGCCGTGAGGTTTTCGATCGATGAACTGGACTTCGAAGGCATCGGTGAATTTGAGCGGCGCGTTCTCCTGGCGGATTTCTCGATTCCCCGGGGCCGCGTGATGGCTTACGGGGATCTGGCGGCGAAAGCGGGGGTGCCGAGGGGCGCCCGGGCGGTGGGCAACGTGATGGCCGGCAATCCTTTTCCCCTGATCATTCCCTGTCACCGGGTGATCCGGAGCGACGGCACGCTCGGCGGCTTTGGCGGAGGGCTGGTGATGAAAAAGGCGCTCCTGGCGATGGAGGGGGTTTCCTTCGACGGAAGGGGCCGCGTCCTGGATGGCCATTGCCTCCGGGGACTCCGGGCGATGCAGGGCGGTTTTCCAGAATCTTCTTGACTTATCCATCCGCTTTTTTTACTTTCCCGGTCAAAAGAAGCGAATCTGTCCGCAAGACAGGGGGGAAGAGATGGAACTCACGCCGGAAGAATTGGAGATGATCGACAGGATAGAAGTGAAAGGGTACAGCGGCGGCGGGTACAAGCGGGCCGCCTGGATCGATATGGTGTGTCGCAACCGGAAGGACAGGGAGGTGCTGTGTCTTCTCTGCGAAAAGGGGCTGGCCCAGACCGGCCTGGGCGGAACGGTGGCGGGAGACCCCTATGACGCCTGCTGGCTGACACCGCAGGGCAAGGCCTTGCGTGAGTCGCGCCTTGCCCGGTGAGGTGAAACGCCGGCGCGCAACGGCGGGAATCGCCTGCGGTCGTTCCACGCGCCGGCGGAGAACAGCTACTTCTTGTCGCGGATCTTGGTGTGGCACTCGCCGCATTTGTCCTTGATCGCCCCCAGCCGGGCCTTGATCGTGTCGCCGTCCTGTTTCGCGGCGGCAGCGGCGGTCTCGGTGGCGAGTGCGGAGATGGCAAGGGTCAGCTCCTTGGCCAGGGGGTTCGCCTGGCCTTCTCCGACCTTCTTGGTCTGGGCGGCCAGGTCCTTGGCATCCTTGGCGACGGCATCGAACTTCTTCGCTCCGAGGTTTTCGTTCATCGCTTTCATCCAGGCGGCACGGGCCTGCATCGTCTTCTGGATGGGACGTAGTTCCTTCTTGGCCTCGCCGGCCGCATGGGCAAGGACGGCAGAGGCAAACAGGACAACGGTCGCCAGGGCAATTCGCGTTTTCATGGAATCTCCTTCCGCCTAGGTTTTTGATTTTTCGCCGGACTGGACCGTGACGGCCAGATTGTCCCGATGGATGATCTCGTCGTAGTCCTTGTATCCGAGGACCTGCTCGATCTTCGTGG
Organism: Thermodesulfobacteriota bacterium; assembly: GCA_040755475.1. Lineage (GTDB taxonomy): Bacteria > Desulfobacterota > Syntrophia > Syntrophales > UBA5619 > JAKAFS01. The sequence goes on along the minus strand of JBFMBA010000391.1, from coordinate 16,819 downwards.
TCTTCAGCCCCATGATCTTCCGTATCTCCTCCGCGCTGTAATTGACCAACCCTTTGGCGATCGGGACGCCTGCCGTGTCGACGCAGGTCACCGGATCCCCGAGGGCGAAATCCCCCTCGACCTGCGTCACGCCGGAGGGGAGGAGGCTCTTGCCGTCGGCGATGAGGGCCTCTTTTGCCCCTTCGTCTATCGACAGGCGCCCCCTGGCTCTCAATGTAAAGGCGATCCAGTGCTTACGGCTCGTCAGATGGTCGGCCATGGGGAGGAAGAGGGTGCCCGTCTCTTTGCCGTCCATGATTTCCCGGAGTACGCCATGACGGCGGCCGGGGGCGATGATATAGGGAATACCGAAGGCGGTGACCTTCTTGGCGGCCTGGACCTTGCTCTTCATCCCGCCCATCCCCGCCGCTGTGGACTCCTCCGTTGCGGCGGCCTCGATCTCCGGCGTGAATTCCGTGACCAGGGGGATGAGTTTCGCCCGCTTCGATTCGGTGGGATTGCGGTCGTAAAGCCCGTCGGTGCTCGTGAGGTTGATCACCAGGTGGGCCTCGATGAGGTTGGCGACCATGGCGGCGAGGTGGTCGTTGTCGCCGAACTTGATCTCGTCGACCGCCACGGTGTCATTCTCGTTGATGATCGTGATCACTCCCCATTCCAGCAGGGTGAACAGGGTGTTGCGGATGTTCAGGAACCGTTTCCTGTCGGTAATGTCGCTCATCGTGAGCAGGACCTGGCCCACGTAAAGACCGTGCTTTCCGAAGGCGTTTGAATAGACCCGCATGAGACGGCCCTGACCGACCGCGGCCGCCGCCTGCTTCTGGGGGATGCTCTTGAGTTTTCCGGCGATCCCCAGCCGGTGCTTCCCTGAGGCGATCGCCCCGGAGCTGACCAGGATGACCTGATAACCCCGCTCCCGGAGCGCCGCAATATCAGCGACGAGCTGCTCGATGATGTTGAGGTCCAAACCCTCCTCTCCCGTGAGGACGGCGCTGCCCACCTTCACGAGAATTTTGCGCACATCGGTCAGTATCTGTTTTCGTGGCATGATGGTCATTCCTCCGGCTGAGTCGCGCCTCCACCCTCGGCTGCCGCGGGTGTTTGCGGGGGTATCAGCCCGATGAGTTCCCGAAGCACCTCCGGGAGGCCTTCTCCGGTTGCTGCCGAAAAGGCGAGTAATTTTATCCCTTTTTCTGCAAAGGTGTCAATATCCTTTTGCACCCTTCCCCGTGTGGAGGGCAGATCGAGTTTGCCGACGGCCACGACCTGACGTTTGTTCCGCATGGCGGGACTGAAGAGCGCCAGCTCGCGGTTGATCGTTTCGTAGTCCTGCCAGGCGCCATGGTGCGCTTCGGTCGAGACATCGAGCACATGGAGCAGCACGGTGGTTCGCTCGACGTGACGCAGGAACTGCGTGCCCATCCCCAGTCCCCTGTGTGCGCCTTCGATCAGTCCCGGTATGTCGGCGATGACAAAGGATTGGCCGTCTCCGTACGGGACGACGCCCAGATGGGGGACGAGCGTCGTAAAGGGGTAATCGGCGATTTTGGGACGGGCTGCCGACACCCGTGCGATGAAGGTGGATTTGCCCACGTTTGGCAAGCCGATGATTCCCACATCGGCCAGGAGCTTGAGCTCCATGGTGATCCATCTTTGCTCGCCCTGGATGCCCGGCTGGGCGAACCGGGGCGCCTGGCGGGTGGCGGTGGCGAATCGTGCATTCCCGCGGCCGCCCATCCCGCCCTTCGCGACGACCAGGCGGGCGCCGTCGTCCGTCAGGTCGGCCAGCAGGTCACCCGACCCGGCATCGCGTATGATCGTCCCCACCGGGACCACAATCTCCACGGTGTCGGCATCCCTGCCGGTCCGCCGGCTCCCCTCGCCGTGACCGCCGTGCCGGGCCACATGATGCTGACGGTATTTGAAATCGATGAGCGTCCGCCGGTCCCGGGAGGCCCTGATGACCACGTCCCCGCCCCGTCCTCCGTCCCCGCCATCGGGTCCCCCGCGCGGCACGTACTTCTCCCTCCGAAAGCTGACGCATCCGCGCCCGCCGTCGCCCGCCTTGACGTAGATTTTCGCTTCGTCGATGAATTTCATGTTGCCGGTTTGAATGATGTCCGGAGGAGGGGAGAGCAGAAGGCCGACGCACCGTCAGGCCCTGCGGGGAGCAAGCCGCCGCGCCGCGGTCCGGCGAGGCTGGAAGCCATGTGCCCCTGGGCGGAGCAGGATTCTGTGCCCGCCGATGACGGGTTGTCGTTCGGTGCGCAGGTGTTGCTGGAAGACGGGTATAACGACCCGTGGGGTCGCGGTGCGCTAGATTTTGCGCACATCCGTGGCCGACTGGCCCCTCTGCTCCTGGGTGATCGTGAACTCGACGCGGTCACCTTCGGACAGGCTGCGGAATCCTTCCGCGACGATGGAGCTGTGGTGAACAAATACGTCCGTTCCCGAGTTCCTCGTGATAAAACCGTAACCCTTCTTGTCGTTAAACCACTTGACGACCCCGGTTTCCCGTGCGCTGTCACCCATAGCCCCCGATTCCTCCGTTACAGGATATAAGGATGCCTACGCTTCGGCGTAGACGCTGACTTTCTTTCGCCTTTTGTCGAGCCTCTCGAACTTCACGGTGCCGTTGATCTTCGAAAAAAGGGTATAGTCCTTGCCAAGCCCGACATTGTTGCCGGGATGAAACACGGTTCCGACCTGCCGGACGATGATGGAACCGGCATGGATCTTTTCACCGCCGAAAACCTTCACGCCCCTCCGCTGGGAGTTGCTGTCTCTTCCATTCCGGGAGCTTCCCTGCCCCTTCTTGTGTGCCATAACGCCCTCCGTCTAAAGGGATATTTCCCTGATCCGCATGCGCGTCAACTGCTGGCGGTGTCCGGTCTTCTTGCGGTAGCCTTTGCGTTTCTTCATTTTGAAAACGGTGATTTTGGGGGCCTTGGTCAGGGCGACGATCTCTCCGGTCACCTTCGCCCCTTCCACGGTGGGCCGTCCGATATGAAACTCCCCCTCTTTTTCAACCATGAGGACCTGGTCGAAAATAACCGTGTCGCCCTTGTCGCCGTTGATCTTTTCCACGGCAATCACATCTCCCTCGGAGACCTTGTGCTGTTTACCGCCCGTTTTGATCACTGCATACATGGTTTTTATCCTTCTGAAAAAATTTTGACTTAGAACTATAACGAAAATGCAGACCATTTGTCAACAGAATTTATGAGGATTGGGTGGAAAACAGGTTCCGGTCGGCAACGCCTGCGAATTCGGCGATCTGCGTGCCGGTCTTCAGGACCCCTATACGGTGGCAGAGCTCCGGAGCGATGCCGGCGACGGCGGTGAGCACTTCGGCGGGACGGACCGTCCCTCCGGGTCCGAAACGCACCGACAGCAGGATCTGGTGACCGGTGCGGTCCAGGGCCAGGCCGGTCACGAAGGGGCGGATGTCCTTGATGACGGGTTTCCCGTCCGTCTGTCGGGTCGCCAGACACCGGTCCGCGGCGAGAAATTCGCGGATCCTGCCCTCGATCTGGTCGGTTTGCAGGGCCCTTTCGTCCTCCGGCAGTATGAGGTCGTAGGAGAATCCCACGACCAGCTCCGCCAGGGAGAAGGTCCGCGGGGGGAGCTCGTTCATGGCCGTGATCCGCATCCCTTCGGGCAGCGCGGCATTGATACGCGCCAGGAGCGCGCCGGGCGCGTCGCGGGGGTCCTGTATCCGGATGTCCGCATATTCGCCCAGGCTCGCCATCCCGACCGACGTGGCGCCGGCGAAGGAGATCTTCGGGTGTGGGTGGTAACCCTGCGAATAGATGAAGGAAAGCCCGGCGACACTCACCGCGCGGCTCAGGGCGGAGGCAAGTTCCAGATGGGAAAGGAAACGCGCCGGACCGAGTTTCGTGAAGCGGATGCGAAAGGCCTTTTCCTGTCCTTCCCGGCCTTCCGGGCCGGCATAGGATGAGACGACCGACCCGATGGGGGCGTCGGCCGGGGCGATGACCCTTTGGATATGCCCTTGGCAGGCACCGCACCGGATGCAGGCGCCGGTACGGCAATCGGTTGTCGGCTCGCCCCTTTCGGCCCGTCCGGCCTCTGCCAGGAGAAATTCCCGCGTGACCCCGGCATCCACCTGCTCCCACGGAAAGACCCCGGTGACGGGTCGTTCGTCCAGACAAGGCGCCGGGTCCATGCCCGTCCGGCGGAATGCGGCCTCCCAGAGGTCGTAACGCAGGCGGTCGCTCCAGCCGTCGAAGCGGCATCCGAGGTGAAAGGCCGTCTCGATGAGTGCCCCGGCCCTTTCGTCGCCCCGGGAGAGAACACCTTCCAGGAGCCCCATGTGGGCGTCATGCCATTTGACGGTGATGTTCCGGTTTTTCAGAACGTGGCGGAAGAATGCCTGGCGGGCCAAGACCTCCGCGATGCCGATCTGTCTGTGCCATTGGAAGGGCGTGTGGGGCTTGGGCACGAAAGTCGAGAGACTGACCGTGATCTGCCCCCGGTTGCGGGCCGTGAGGAGGGCTTTGCGGGCGAGTTCGGCGATCCCCTCCAGATCGTCCTCCCGTTCGCCGGGAAGGCCGATCATGAAATAGAGCTTCACCGATTTCCAGCCGGCAGCGAAGACCCGGGTTGTGGTTTCCAGGAGCTCCTCTTCCGTATTGCCCTTGTTGATGACCTGCCGGAGGCGGCTGGTCCCCGCCTCGGGGGCCAGGGTGAAGCTCGTCTTGCGGACCCGGCGGACGGCCTCGATCAGCCCCGTGGTGAGGGTCTCGACACGGAGCGAAGGCAGCGCCAGGGCGACGCGCCGCGCATAATACCGTCCGATGAGCGTTTTGATCAGCGGTTCGATCAGGGTGTAGTCGCCGGAACTAAGCGACAGCAGGGAGAGTTCGTCATGGCCCGTCGCCCGGAGCATCGCTTCGGCCATCTCCTCGATGACCGCGGGCGTCCGTTCGCGCACGGGCCGCCAGACCATCCCCGCCTGGCAGAAGCGGCAGCCGCGGGTGCAGCCTCTGGCGATTTCCAGGGTGACCCGGTCGTGGATTGTCTTCATCAGGGGGACGATCGGGCACAGCGGCACCCGCCAGGCGTCCAGATCGCTGATGATGCGCTTGGCGATCCTTTCTCCGCGGGTATGGACGCCGGGCACATATACGCCGCCGATCCCGGCCAGCGCCTCCAACTGCTCCTGTCTGCCGCCGCCACCGTCCCGCACGGCGAGCACGGAAGCCGCTATTTCCGCGACCGCCTCCTCCCCTTCACCGATGACGAAGGCGTCGATGAAGTCGCTCATGGGAGCGGGATTGAAGGCGCAGGGACCGCCGGCGATAACCAGCGGATGCCCGTCGCCGCGCTGGTCCCGGCGGAGCGGGATGCCGCCCAGATCGAGCATCATCAGGACATTCGTGTAGGAGAGTTCATACTGGAGCGAGAAGCCGACCATGTCGAAAGCCGACAGCGGCCTCTGCGACTCCAGGGAAACCAGGGGCAGGCGGCGCCGGCGGAGTTCCGCTTCCATGTCGGGCCAGGGCGCATAGCAGCGTTCGCAGGCCACATCCGGCAGGCCGTTGAGAATCGCGTAGAGGACCTGGAGGCCCAGATGGGACATCCCGACCTCGTAGGTGTCGGGAAAGGCGAGGGCGAAACGGAGGCGGCAGGCGGCATCCCCCTTCCGGCGGGCGTTCAGCTCTCCGCCCGTGTAGCGGCTGGGCTTCTTGACGGCGAGAAAAAGCTCGCCCGGATCGAATCGGGTCGTTGCGTGGGTCATCATGGGCCGGTGTTACTATCACCTTTGGACCGGGAGCGCAACCACAGACGTCTTTTAGCCCGCAGGCGGGTGGTACGATCCCCCGGCGGCGACAGTTCCCGCCGTCACATCGCATCGCCTGCGCGGGAACGCATCGCGCAAGCCCCGCCCTGCAGGCGGGATCGGGGGCCCGGACGACACAGGGAAGGCCCCCCCGGGCAGCGGGCCGCGGCACCCGACCCATGGCCGTTCCGCCGAAAAGAGCCATTGGCAGGCCGCGATGGGCCATGTCGCGACAGGGGGGCGGAAAGCCTGCAGCCGGGATCTCCTTAGTGACCGTACCGTCCGTAAGGATCGTCACCCATGTTTTTCGTTGACAGGGGGGGGCCGTGTCGATTACTGTACCGCGAGGGCGGCATGAGGTCAAGAATCCCCGTGATCCGCTGATGCGGGGCGGGCGCCTCGTTTCCCCGGAGGGTGAAGGCGTGACGGAGACAAGGCTGGAGCTCCTCTTTTCAAGAGAGGGGATCGACGGGCGGGTCAGGGAGCTTGCCGGGCAGATCTCCAGGGACTATGAAGGGCGCGACCTGCTCCTCGTGGGCGTTCTCAAAGGGGCCTTCATCTTCACGGCTGATCTGATCCGCGCCATGACCATCCCCTGCCGGGTCGATTTTGTCCGGCTGGCAAGCTACGGCGCCGGCGCCCAGAGCTCGGGCAATGTGAGGATCACCCAGGATCTGGAAACGCCGATCGCGGGCCGGGAGGTCCTCATCGTGGAGGACATCGTCGATACCGGCTTGACCCTTTCCCGCCTGATCGATCGGCTCAAGGATCAACAGCCTGCGTCGGTAAGGGTCTGTGCGTTCCTGGACAAGCCGCAGCGGCGGCGGGTGCCCCTGACCGCCGATTATGTGGGTTTCGCCATTCCCGACGCTTTTGTCGTCGGTTACGGGCTTGATTTTAATGAAAATTTCCGTTTTCTTCCAGAGGTCTGCATCCTGAAGGACATCGCGTAGGTGAAGGAGGGACTATGATCATCCAGTGTCGGAAGTGTGAAACACGATTCCGGTTTGATGAGACGCAGGTCGAGGGAGAGGGTTTCTGGGTCCGTTGCAGCCGCTGTCGGGATGTGTTTTATCAGGAACGCTATGCCGCCGGCGACGCTCAGCCTGCCCCGTCGGCGGAGCCGGAGATACCTTCCGTGAGGATCAGCGACGCCAAGCGTGTCCCGGAGGACCGGTTTCCCATCGGGGAGGACCGGCTGCCCGCGCAGGAGCCGGACAAAACGGAGGCCCCGCTCATGCCCCGCGTCAGGCAGGACAGGGAGGTGTTGCTGGACCCTTCCAGGGAAGCGGCCGGCGCGGGGACCGATGGAAGTCAGGCGGCCACGGCCGATGCACAGACCGACGACTGGGAGGAGGAGATTGATGAAGAGGAGTTCCTCGAAACCGAGCCGCCGCCGAAGCGGTGGGGATGGGTGATCCTGAAGGTCTGCGCGCTGCTGGTGCTGATCGCCCTCATTGCGGGCGGGGTCTATCTCTGGCAGTTCCCCGATGCCCGGGCCAAGGCCCTGCAATGGGCATCGCCCTGGCTCCAGGGCGTTCCCGCTCTTGAGAGGCTCGTCGGTGTCGAAACACAAAGCCGCGAGGTCCCTTCGGATCCCATTCGCCTCAAGGAGATCCGCCAGCGTTCCGTGGCGAATCTGCTGGGGGTGAACCTCCGGGTGGTCGAGGGAATCGCCGTGAACCAATCCCCCTATTTTCAGTCGAAGATACGGGTAAGACTGGTGGTTTCCGATGCCAACGACGCCGTCCTCGGGGAGAAGATCGTTTACTGCGGCAATATCCTCACCGATGCCGAACTGAACACCCTGGCCGAAGCGGAAATCCAGCGGGAGCTGTCCATTCCCCAGGGAACCGATGTGATCAACGACAGAATCGCACCGAACGGAGAGATTCCCTTCATGATCGTCTTCAGCCAGGAACATGCGGGGGCGATCAAGACGGTGGTGGCCCCGGCGGGAGCGGACCGCGTCCCCTAATCATCACCTCTTGAGATTTTCGTGTTTGCGTTCGACTTCCCGGGCCATCCTGCGGCCGTGGGACTGGAGCTTTCCCATGAGGTCCGGATCTTCCAGTGCGAGGATCCGGACCGCGAGCAGGGCCGCATTCTCCGCCCCCGGTTTGCCGATGGCCATGGTCGCCACAGGGGTTCCACCGGGCATCTGCACGGTGGTGAAAAGGGCGTCCAGTCCCCGGAGCGATGTGGCGTCGATGGGAACGCCGATGACCGGGAGCGGGGTCTGCGCGGCGATCATCCCGGCCAGGTGCGCTGCAGCCCCGGCGCCGACGATCACGACCCGCACCCCCCGTTTGGCCGCCCCGCGCGCGAAGGCGGCGGTCCGTTCCGGGGTCCGGTGGGCGGAGGTCAGGAACAGTTCGTGGCGGACCTCGAAGTCCTCCAGCACCCTGACCGCCTCTTCCATGACCGGAAGATCGGAATCGCTTCCAATCACCACGCTGACGAGGGACTCCCTGTTTTTTCCCATACCCCCATCTCTGTCGGTTCCGGGCCCGTCCGTAAACACCCGGCCAACCGGAACTAATGCTTGAAATGCCTCATCCCGGTGAAGACCATGGCCATACCGTGTTCGTCGGCGGCCCGGATCACCTCGTCGTCCTTGATCGATCCGCCCGGCTCGATCAGGGCGGTGATACCCGCCTGGGCGGCCATGTCGACGCCGTCGCGGAAGGGAAAGAAGGCATCCGATCCCAGGACGCAGCCCGTCGTCGGCAGGAGGGCCTTCATCCCTGCGATCTTGACCGAATCGACGCGGCTCATCTGGCCCGCGCCCACCCCGACCAGCTGATCCTTCGTCGTGTAGACGATGGCGTTCGATTTGACATGCTTGACGATGCGCCAGGCGAAATCGAGGGCCTGGTACTCCTCCTCCGTGGGAGGCCGCTTGGTGACCACCTTGGCCTTCCGGATGTCGAAATCCCCGCTGTCACGGTCCTGGACGAGCAGGCCGCCCATGACCCGGCGGAAATCGTAGCCTGCCGACCGTGTGCTGCAGGCCTCGGGGATTTCGAGAACCCGGACATTCTTCTTCGTTCCCAGGAGTTCTATCGCATCGGGGGCAAAACCCGGGGCGATGATCACCTCGAAGAAGGTCTTGACCAACTCCTCGGCGGCCTTGCCGTCCACGGGACGGTTCAGGGCGACAATCCCGCCGAAGGCCGAGACGGGATCGCCGGCCATGGCCTTCCGGAAGGCCTCGGCCATGTCGCCGTCCGATGTGGCGGCCCCGCAGGGATTGGCATGCTTGATGATGACGACCCCGGGCAGGGGAAGGTCGGATACGATCTGCCAGGCCGCATCGCTGTCCATGATGTTGTTGTAGGAGAGCTCCTTGCCCTGGATCTGGCGGGCATTGGAGAGGGCCGAGAGCCGCGGGTCCCGTTCCCTGTAAAAGGCGGCCCTCTGGTGGGGATTCTCACCGTAACGGAGGTCCTGCGCCTTGGCGAACTGGAAGGAGAAGGTGTCCGGAAATTCCTGCTTTTCCCCGTTCTCTGCACCGAGGAGCCCGAGGTAGTTGGATATGGCGCCGTCATACCGCGCCGTGAGCTGGAAGGTTTTTTTTGCCAGCTCGAAGTTGGTGGCCTCCGACAGCCTGCCGCCGGTCCGCGTCATCTCCGCGATGATCACCGGGTAATCTGCCGGATCGGTAACCACGGAAACGAAGCGGTAGTTCTTGGAGGCCGCCCGGAGCATGGTGGGGCCGCCGATGTCGATATTCTCGATGGCGTGCTCCAGCGTGCAGCCCTCCTTGGCAACGGTATCCTCGAAACGGTAGAGGTTGATGACCACCATGTCGATCAGGTCGATCCCCTGCTGCTGAAGGGCCTTCCTATGCGCCGGGTTGTCCCGGAGCGCGAGAAGACCGCCGTGGATCTTCGGGTGCAGCGTCTTGAGCCTGCCGTCCATCATTTCGGGGAATCCTGTGTAATCCGACACATCGGTGACCGGGACCCCGCTGCTTCTGAGTTGTGAGGCCGTTCCGCCGGTGGAGAGTATTTCCGCGCCGAAGGACTGCAATCCCCGGGCAAAATCGACAATCCCGCTCTTGTCCGTCACGCTGATCAGTACCCGTTTTATTTCATTCATCTGCATGTCCTTCTCCTATTCGATCTGGTTTTTGAGACCTTTGAAAATCGGATTCCGGAAGCGCGCATTGGCGATTTTTCGGGGACCCCTGCCCCCGCAGCACAGTGCCCGCAAAGACGACTGTCTGAGCGCGAAGCGCGAGTTTCGCCTTTGCAGCGAAGCGAGGAGGTGCAGGGCCGAAAAATGTCCAGCGCGCGGAGGGATCACGATTTTCAATGGTCTCTCTTTTTTATCCTTTTCATATGTTGAATCCGTTTTCGTATGAGGGGCTCGGTGCCGATGTCGGGCCGGTGGTCGACGGGGCCGCGAATGGCGTGGACGCCTCCTTCGGCGATCCGCTCGGCCTCCGCCAGGGTGTCCGCTATGCCCACCACGCCGATGGCCCTCGAGGAGGTCATGTAGAGGCCGTCCGGCCTCCGGTCGACGGAAGAGAAGTAAAACCGGGCCTCCGGCGCCGCGTCTATCTCAATCCGGGGAGATGGGGCGCCTGGCTCCGGGTGATCCCCGGGAAGGCCGTAACCGAAGGGAACGACATATTTGCATACCGTCGCCTTTTTTTCGAAGGCGATCTCGAGGCGATCGAGCGTGCCCTCGATGATCGCCCGGCAGACGTCGATGAAATCGGTTTGCAGCAGGGGGAGGATGTTCATCGCCTCGGGATCGCCGAAACGGGCGTTGTATTCGATCAGCTTGACCCCCGAGGCGGTGATCATGAAGCCGCCGTACATGATCCCCTTGAAGGGAACGCCGGTTTCCCGGCGGATCGCCCCGGCGACCTGCCGGGTGATCTCCAGACCGTCAGCCACGGCGGCGGCGTCGAGGAAGGGGAGCAGGTGATCGGAGCAGGAATAGGATCCCATCCCGCCGGTATTCGGGCCCCGGTCGTCGACGAAACGCCGCTTGTGATCTTGGACCGGCGGAGTGGCGACGACGGTGTGGCCGTCGCAGAGGCACTGGAGGGAGAATTCTTCGCCCTCCAGTTTCTCCTCCACGGTCACGCTGGGATGCACCTTCAATATATGGCGGCAGTGTTCGATCGCCTCGGTTCGTGTCTGGAAATGGTCCCCCTGGACGAGGACCCCTTTGCCGCCCGTCAGACCGTCGGGCTTCAGGACAATGCCCCCGAGCCGATCCAGGAAAGCCCCGATCCCCTCCATGGTCGAAAAATGTCTGAACTGCGGGTTTCCCGGGATGCCGTATTTTTCCAGCAGGTTACGTGTAAAAGATTTCGATGTCTCCAGGCGGGCCAGGGTTCTGGTCGGGCCCACCGCCGGGATTCCCGCCGCCGCCAGCGCGTCCACGATGCCGTGGCTCAGGGGGTCCTCGGGGCCGATCACGGCAAACCGGACCCCTGTTTCCCGGGCGAAGGCAACCACCGCTTCCGGTTCGTCATAACGGCCGATCCTGATCTGCTCGGCAAGCGAGGCAATGCCCGGATTGTTGGTTTTCATGAAGGCTGCCAGCCTGGGGGCCCGGCGCGACGCTGCGAGGGCCTCGGCGATGGCATGCTCGCGGGCACCGTTGCCGATGAGAAGAACAGGGGTCATAGCGGTCTCCTTCCTCTGCCCGCGGGCAGCGCATCCCCTGTGACCGCTGTCGGGCGGGAACGGGGAGTCGATGGACAGGGGCGGCTTCCCGGCCGGAAACCGCCGGCATGCCGGTGGGGGCATGCCTCATCACAGGGCACATCTATATCGGAAAACGGCTCCGGAGTCAAACCGCCACCGAAACCTCGACGGGAACAAAGTGTTTGTCTTTTATCCATGCGATCTGATACGTTATGCCGCAGGGCTTGGGTCGAAGCAAGGCATCCGCGGGGGAATCCTGTTTCCTGGCAGACAATGGAAGGCGGCGGGTATGGGTGGGCAGAACGATAGGAAGGGGGAGGGGCAGGTGGCATTCCGGACGATCATCCTGGCAGCCGGCAAAGGCAAACGGATGAAATCCACTTTGGCAAAGGTGCTCCATCCCGTCTGCGGCGTTCCCATGCTGACCCATTCCGTCACGGCGGCCCGCGCGGCGGGGACGGAAAAGATCGTCGTGGTGGTGGGACATCAGGCGGATGAGATTCGCGAACGGTTCGGCGGCCGGGGGCTGGTTTTCGTGGAACAGCGCGCCCAGATGGGGACGGGGCATGCCGTTTTGCAGGCAAGGGGGGCGTTTGTGGATTACCGGGGGACCGTCGTGATCCTCTGCGGTGATGTGCCGCTGATCCGGCCGGAAACGGTGAGGGCCCTCTATGACCGCCACCGCTCCAGACAGGCTGCCGTCACGGTGCTGACGACCATCCCGGCGGATCCTGCCGGTTATGGACGGGTGGTCAAGGGTGAAGGGGAGCGTGTCCTGAAAATTGTCGAGGACAGGGATGCGACGGCACAGGAAAAGGCGATCCGGGAGATCAATACGGGGATTTACTGCGTGGAGAGCCCCTTTCTGTTCGATGCGGTCGGCAGGCTCGGCAACCGCAACGCCCAGGGGGAGTACTACCTGACGGACATTGTGGAGATGGCGGTAAGGGACGGCCTGCGCGTCCTGTCGGCCCTGGCCGACGATCCGGAAGAGGTGATGGGGATCAATACCAGCGAGGAACTGGCGAATGCCTGTGACCGCATGGCACAGCGGAGCCGGGGATGAGATGAACATCGGTCGATTGCAATTGAACAACACCGTCTGCCTTGCTCCCATGGCCGGCATCACCGATCTCCCGTTCCGGACGATCGTGCGGGGATTCGGCTGCGGCCTGGCCTTCACCGAAATGGTGAGCGCCGCGGGCCTGGTCCGGCAGAAGGGCAAGACCTGCCGTTACCTCGACACGTCGCAGGAAGACCGGCCTCTGGGGGTCCAGCTTTTCGGATCGGATCCGGACATCATGGCCGAGGCTGCCAGGATGGCCACGGACAGAGGCGCGGATCTGATCGATCTGAACATGGGTTGCCCGGTGAAGAAGGTGATCAAGACCGGATCGGGGGCGGCGCTGATGCGCGATCCGCATCGGGCGGAGGCCGTTCTCCGGGCCATGCGCAAAGCGACGGATCTTCCGTTGACGGTCAAGATCCGCGCCGGATGGCGCCCCAGCGAGGTCAACGCCCTGACGATCGGTCGCATCGCCGAGCAGGCGGGTGCGGACGCCGTCACCCTCCACCCGCGAACCGTCGACCAGGGTTTTGGCGGCAGGGCGGACTGGGAGTTGATCGCCGCCCTCAAGAAGGAGTTGCGGATCCCCGTGATCGGGAGCGGCGATGTCCGCATTCCCGAAGACGCGGTCCGTCTGTTTCGCCAGACCGGCTGCGACGGGGTCATGGTGGGAAGGGGGGCGCTTGGAAATCCGTGGCTTATCGGCAGTATCTGCCGCCGCCTGACCGGAAGGGAGCTGCTGAAACCCACGCTCGACGAAAGGCTGGAGGTCATCCGGCGGCACCTGGCGATGGCGGTGGCCTATGACGGTGAAAGCAAGGGTATCAGGGATTTTCGCAAGCACCTGCTCTGGTACACGAAGGGCCTGCGCGGTGGTGCGCGGTTCCGTGCCGAGGCGGGGCAAATCACCGACCCGGCGTCGGTCGAAACGGTGCTGCGGGACTACTTCCAGGCCCCGGCCGAACCCGTCAGCGACAATGAAAATAAGGACTTGACTTTGACGGGTCAGGTTGTCATAATTGACTGAAAGTCGCGTGGTGCCGATGTTCGCGATACAGGGTGATGCAGGCTGAATCTGAAGAACACGAGGGGGAATGGCTTGTGGAATTTCTGAAGTTTGATGAACTCGAAAAGAAGATCACCGGACTGGTCGAGGACTATGCATTGTTGAAAAAGCGGAATCTGGAGCTTGAAAAGCTGATGCAGCATAAATCGATGGAGTTGGAAGAGGCAAACAAAAAATTGGAGGGGTTGAAGGAAGAACGGGATGCGGTGCGCACAAAGGTGGACTCGCTTCTTGATTTGCTTCAGGAGATAAAGACGCCCTAGAACAAACCTTGAGGTTGTCCATTGAAAAAACGCTTCGAAGTCAGGATACTGGGACAGGGGCTCTCAGTCGTAAGCGATTCAGGGGATGAGCATGTGGCAAACGTTATCCGGCTGGTCAGTGACAAGGTCCAGGAGGCGGGAACTGCCGTCCTGGCCGCATTGAACATCGCGGACGAGTATCTGCGCGTGGTGGGATCAAAAGAAAATGTGTACAGCCAGCTGGAGAGAAGATCGGAACAGATGATTCATTTGATAAATGATATAAAGTAAATGGAGTATCCCCTGCGATGTGCGTGATTAACTTTCGTTTTTTGAGCCAACACCTTAGAATCGGGGCCTTTCCTTGCTCGCGGTGAGCAGGTCCTCCGCCATGGCGCGCCATCGGCGGACGGAAAGCCTAAAGCGGCAATACTAGGTGCCCACTTTTTAAGACGGTTCAAAAAAGTCGTTAACACGGCATAGGCGGGGTTTTTATCATTCCCGATCGCCATCCCGCCCACCCCCCTCCCGTCCCGGATTTTCCCGGTTCGATCAGTCAGCCCATCGACCCTCATTCAGAGAGAAATCATGGAGGTGAACACTTTGCCCAATAACGGTTTATTGATACTCGTCATATTCGTGGCGCTGGCTGCCGGTGTGACGGTGGGTTATATGGTCAGGCACATGCTTTCCCGCAAAAGGCTTGAATCCTGCGAGCAACTTTCGGTCAGAATTATCGACGAGGCCAAGAAGGAGGCCGATACCATCAAAAAAGAGGCGATCCTGCAAGCCAAGGAAAACCTGCTCAAGGTGAAGACCGAATTCGAGAAGGATACCCGCGACAGGAAAGCCGAACTCGATGCGTTGGAGCGAAGAATCCGGTCGAAGGAAGAAAATGTCGAGCGGAGGGGCGATCTGCTGACCCAGAAGGAAAACGCCGTCGAAAACCGCGACAAGGCGCTTCTGCACAAGGAGACCCAGCTCAACGACAAGATCGAGCAGGCCGGCCGCGTGCTGGAGGAGCAGAAGCAGAAGCTCGAACAGATCGCCGGCATCACATCCGAGGAGGCAAAGACCGCTCTGATCCAGTCGATGGAAGCGGCGGCGAGGCGGGATGCCGCCCTGATGATCCGGAAGATTGAGGAAGATGCAAGAAGGACGGCCGACCGGACGTCGCGGGAAATCATCGCCTATGCCATACAGAGATATGCGGGCGATTATGTGGCCGAGAATACCGTATCGGTGGTCAACCTGCCCAGTGACGAGATGAAGGGTCGGATCATCGGGCGGGAGGGGAGGAATATCCGGGCGATCGAGGCGGCGACGGGTATCGATCTGATTGTCGATGACACCCCCGAGGCGGTGGTCCTCTCGAGCTTCGACCCCGTGCGCCGGGAAGTGGCGCGACTGTCCCTGGAGCGACTGATCACCGACGGCCGGATCCATCCGGGCAGGATCGAGGAAATCGTCAAAAAGGTTCGGTCGGAAGTGGATGTCATCATCAAGGAGACGGGGGAGCGCATCTCCTTCGACGCCGGGGTGCATGACCTGCATCCCGAGCTGATCACGATGCTCGGCAGCCTCAAGTTCCGGACGAGCTATTCGCAGAACGTCCTGCAGCATTCGATCGATGTGGCCCACCTGACGGGGATGATGGCGGCCGAATTGAAGATGAACATCAAGGAGGCGAAACGGGCGGGGCTCCTGCATGATATCGGCAAGGCCATCGACCACAAGGTGGAAGGCACCCATGCGGCCATCGGCGCTGATTATGCCAAGCGGTTCAGCGAGTCGATGCGGATTGTCCAGGCGATCGCGACCCACCACGACGACGGCAGGACCAATACCCTGCGGGGTGTTCTTGTCCAGGCGGCGGACACCCTGTCGGCCGCCCGGCCGGGGGCGCGGCGGGAAATGCTGGAGAGCTATGTGAAGCGCCTGGAAGAGCTGGAGAAAATCGCGAATTCCTTCAGCGGGGTGGACAGGTGCTTTGCGATCCAGGCCGGAAGGGAAGTCCGGATCATGGTGGAGAACGAGAAGATTTCCGACAATGACACGGTCATGCTCTGCAGGGATATCGTGAGGAAGATCGAGGCGGAACTGGCCTATCCGGGGCAGATCAAGGTGACCGTCATACGCGAGACGAGGGTCTCGGATTTTGCGAGATAGTCGGTCCATGGCTTTGGAAATCATGCTCCCTTCGCACGCTGGATCTTTTTCGACCCTGTCCCTCTTTTTCCGCAATGGCGCTGCGCTGCGGGGGCAGGGCGCCCCGAAAAATCCCCAATGCGTGCTTCCGGGAGATGATTTTGCAGCTTGTGCGGGTTTAAGGTGATGAAGATACTCTTTATCGGGGACATCGTCGGCAAGCCGGGAAGAAGGGCGGTCCGCGAGCTGCTTCCAGGGATCGTGGAGGATCACAGGATCGACCTGGTCATCGCCAACTGCGAAAACGCGGCGGCCGGTTTCGGCGTGACCGGCGAGGTCATCGAGGAGCTGCAGGACTGCCGTATCGACGTGCTTACCTCCGGCAACCACATCTGGGACAAAAAGGAGATTCTGGAGATCATCGAGGGCTGCGACAGACTGCTCCGGCCGGCCAACTACCCGGCGGGGGCCCCCGGACGGGGGTGTCTGGTGATGACCGCCCCCGGGGGGCTCCGTGTCGGTGTGATCAATCTGGCCGGCAGGGTCTTCATGCACCCCCTTGATTGTCCCTTCCGAACGGCGGATCGGGAGATCGGAACCCTCAAAAGCCGAGCCGACGTCATTATCGTGGACATGCACGCCGAGGCCACCTCGGAAAAGATCGCGATGGGCTGGTACCTGGACGGCCGGGTCGGCGCCGTGGTGGGGACCCACACCCACGTCCAGACGGCGGATGAGCGCATCCTGCCGGGCGGGACCGGATACATCACCGATGCGGGCATGACGGGCCCTTTCGACTCCGTCATCGGGATCAGGCGGGAA
>JBFMBA010000390.1:0-8441 GCA_040755475.1 Thermodesulfobacteriota bacterium | reverse complement strand
AGCCCCTCCTGCGTCGGACGGTTGTAATAGGGGCAGACCATCAGCGCGCCGTCGGCCCCCGCCTCCCACGCGTGCCGCGTCAGGCGGATCGCCTCTGCGGTGCTGTTGGAGCCCGTGCCGGCGATGACGGGAACCCGCTTTCGAACCGCGTCGATCGTGATTTCGATCACCCGGTCATGCTCCACATGGGAGAGCGTGGTCGACTCTCCCGTCGTGCCGCAGGGAACGATGCCGTCCGTCCCGGCGGCGATCTGCTCTTCAATCAGATTCCGCAGGGCCGTCTCATCCACTTTCCCGTCCCGAAACGGCGTCACAATTGCAACCAGCGCTCCTCCAAACATAAACCCTCCTTCGCTTGCCATGACGGACAGACACTCGCCCCGCAACAAAACGCCCTGCGCTCAGCGAAGCTGTCCTGTGATCTTTTTTTCAGTCCCTCTGCGCCGCACCGGGTTCGCCGACGAAGTCGGGAACCTCCTCCCCCCGGATCAGATCTTCGTAGCTCTCCCGCTGCCTGATGATGCCGTACCGGTCCCCCCGGACCATGATTTCCGGCACGCGGGGGCGCGAGTTGTAGGTGGAGGACATGCTGAAACCGTAAGCCCCTGCACTCATCACGGCAAGCAGTTCCCCCCGCTCGAAGGAGGGGAGCTGACGCCCCTTGGCGATGAAATCGCCCGATTCACAGACTGGCCCCACGACGTCCGCGGTGATTTCCGGGCGTTCCTGCCTGAGAACCGGCTGTATGCGGTGATAGGAGCTGTAGAGGCTCGGGCGGATCAGGTCGTTCATCCCCGCATCGACGATGACGAACTTCTTGCCGACATTCTCTTTGGTGAACAGGACCCGGCTGACGAGTGCCCCCGCGTTTCCCACGATCACCCGCCCCGGCTCCAGGATGAAGGTACAGTCCAGCCCCTGTGCCAGATCCATGACCGCCCGGGCATATTCGGCGGGGTGCGGCGGCGTCTCGCTGTCATAGGTGATCCCCAGTCCGCCACCCAGATCGAGGTAGCGGATGTTCATGCCCGCTTCCCTGAGCCGGGTGATGAGCTGCTTTAAGCGGGCAAAGGCATCGACGAAGGGGGAGAGTTTGGTCACCTGCGATCCGATGTGGCAGCTCACCCCCTTGACCTCCAGATGCTTCATTCCCGCTGCCCGCCGGTAGGCCTCCAGCGACGCCTCGACCTGGATGCCGAACTTGTTCTCCTTGAGGCCCGTGGAGATGTGGGGGTGGGTCTGGGGATCCACGTCCGGGTTCACCCGGAGCGCGATCCCCGCCCGGACGCCCAGCCGCTCGGCCCTGGCATGGATCGTTTCCAGCTCCTGGAGGGATTCCACGTTGAACATGAGGATCCCGGTCTGGAGCGCATAGTCGATCTCCTCGTCCCGCTTGCCCACCCCGGAATAGACGATCTTCCCCGGTTCGGCGCCCGCCTTGAGGGCGCGGTAAAGCTCCCCGCCGGAGACGATATCCATGCCGCCCCCCTGGCCGACGAAGGTCTTGAGGATCGCCAGGTTGGGATTGGCCTTGATGGCAAAGCAGATGATGTGCGGCACCTCTGCGAAGGCGTCGTCGAACACCCGGTAGTGCCGCAGGAGCGTCCGGTGGCTGTAGAGATAGAAAGGGGTCCCCGCTTCGCGGGCGATTGCCGCGACCGGCACCTCCTCGCAGAAGAGTTGGTTGTCTTTGTATTCGAAATCGTTCATTGCTCCGCTGTCTCCTCGGTATGTCTGTCCCATTCGGCATCACCCGGTGCGCGGGACGCCGTGATGCCTCGCGCGGCTGTGCTGCCGGAATCCCCTTTTCAGCGGCCGGTGTGAATCAGTCCGGCCGGGTTCGAAGCCCCTCCGCATATGCCCAACCGGTCGCAGGCCACGATCCGGTACGAATAGAAATGCCCCCTGTCCACGTCCCCGTCGTTATAGGAAAGCTTCCTTTCCCCTTCGCGCCGCAGGAGGGGATCCGCGGCGGGTATCGTCTTGTATCGCCTGTAGTCCTGCGGGCATTCCGGGCAGGCGTCTTCTCCGCGAACCGTTTCGCTTCGCAGAACCTGGAAAGCGCCGATCTTCTCGAGCGGATCGGTCATCGACCAGGTCAGCAGAACCCCTGCCCGCGAAGAAGCCGCCCCCAGATCGGTGACCGCGGCCGGCGGGATGACCTTCGGCGGCAGCGGGTCCGACTTGAGCCCGCATCCGGCCATCATCAGCATCAATGCGAACAGCAATATCCGTGACGGGAACCATCGCGACTCTGGTTTCATCGGCTTTCAATCTCCTCGATCCGTTGGCGAACCCTCTCCTCCGCCGTGCCTCCGGCCACGCTCCGGGCGTCCACCGACTGCCGGGCCGTCAGGCGGCTGAAGAGATCCTTTTCAAATCCGGGGTAAAAGCGCCGGAGCTCCCTGAGTGTCAGCCGGGTCAGCGCCTTCCCGCTGCGGATGCAGTATGCCACCAGTTTTCCCACGATCGCGTGGGCCTCCCGGAAAGGAAGCCCCTTCATGACCAGGTATTCGGCCACGTCGGTCGCCGTTGCGTACCCCCCTTCCGCGCCCCTCTCCATCCGCGGGCGGTCAAAGGTCAGACGGCCGATCATGGCGGTCAGGACCCGCAGGGCAGCCTGCAGCGTGTCGACCGTGTCGAACAGGGGCTCCTTGTCCTCCTGGAGGTCGCGGTTGTAGGTCATGGGCAAACCCTTGAGGACCGTCAGCAGCGACACCAGACTGCCATACACGCGCCCCGTCTTCCCCCGGATCAGCTCCGCCACATCGGGGTTTTTTTTCTGGGGCATGATGCTGCTGCCCGTCGTGAACGCATCGGCGATCTCCACGTAGCCGAACTCATCGGTGGACCAGATCACGAGGTCTTCGCAAAACCGGCTCAGATGCATCATGACGAGGGCGGCGGCGAAGATGAATTCCGCTGCGAAATCGCGGTCAGAGACGGCATCCATGCTGTTTTCCGTGAGTGCCGGAAAGCGGAGCAGGCGGGCGACCTGGCGCCGGTCGATGGGAAGGGACGTCCCGGCCAGGGCGGCGGCTCCCAGCGGCATGACGTTCACCCGCTTCAGACAGTCCTTCATGCGGGCTTCGTCGCGGGAGAGCATCTCCCAGAAGGCCAGCAGGTAGTGGGAAAGGAGAACCGGCTGCGCCTTTTGCAGATGGGTGTATCCGGGCAGGATCGCCCCGCACTCCCGCTTGGCCAGCGCCAGAAAGCCCGCCTTGAGTTCCGCCAGCAGCTTCAGCGTCCGGCCGATTTCCTCCCGCAGGTAGAGGCGGATATCCAGGGCGATCTGGTCGTTCCGGCTGCGCCCCGTGTGGAGCTTGCCGCCCACATCGCCGATCCGGGCGGTCAGGGCTTTTTCGATCGCCATGTGGATGTCTTCGTCATCGGCGCGAAAATCGAAAACGCCCGCCTCGATGTCGGCCAGAATCCCGCGCAGCCCCGCGACGATCGTCCGCGCCTCGCCCGGGGCAATGATCCCCTGCCGGCCCAGCATCCGGGCGTGGGCCATGCTCCCGGCGATGTCATGACGGTAGAGGCGCCGGTCAAAATGGAGCGACGAGGTAAAGGTCTCCACCTCGCCGTCTGTCGGCTCGGAGAACCTCCCTCCCCATGGCTTTTCCTTTTTTTTCATGGATGGATCCGCAGTTCCCGCATTCTTCGCTGCCCCCGGCCGCCCCGACACTGTTCTTCTGGGCCTGCCCGGTGAACGGAAGCACCTCCGCCAGGCCCCTCCGTGCAGGCTGTCTATTTCCTTCCCTCGTTCAGCAGCGCCTGGATCCGCAGCCGCAGGGCGTTCAATCGGATGAACCCCGTCGCGTCCTTCTGGTCGTAGACGCGGTCCTTCTCGAAGGTGGCGAAATCCTCGCTGTAAAGCGAGAAGGGGGAACGCCTGCCCGCTACGATGCAGTTCCCCTTGTAGAGCTTCAGGCGGGCCGTTCCCGTCACCCCCTCCTGCGTACCGTCGATGAACCGCTGGAGGACCGTCATCTCCGGGGAATACCAGAAACCGTTGTACACGAGCTGGGCGTACTTGGGGATCAGGGAGTCGCGCATGATCATCACCTCCCGGTCCATGGTGATGGACTCGACGGCCCGATGGCCCGCCCAGAGGACCGTGCCGCCCGGCGTTTCATAGACCCCCCGCGATTTCATGCCCACGAAGCGGTTCTCGACCATGTCCACGCGCCCGATGCCGTTTTCGCCGGCGACCCGGTTCATGTGGTCCAGGAGCCGCGCGGGGCTCATGGCCGTGCCGTCCACACTCACGGGATTCCCGTTCTCGTAGCCGATCTCCACATAGGTCGGCCGGTCGGGCGCCGATTCGGGCGATGCCGTCAGGACGAACATATCCTCCTTCGGCTCGGCCCAGGGGTCCTCGAGAATGCCGCCCTCGTGCGAGATGTGCAGGAGGTTCCGGTCGCTGCTGTAAGGCTTTTCCCGGGTGAGGGGGAGCGGAATCCCGTGCTTCTCCGCGTAATCGATCATCGAGGCGCGTGAATCGAAGGTCCAGTGTTCGTCCTTCCAGGCGGAGATGATCCGAATCCGGGGATTGAGGGCGATGTAGGTCAGCTCGAACCGCACCTGGTCGTTCCCCTTCCCCGTGGCGCCGTGGCAGACCGCGTCGGCCCCTTCCAGCTCCGCGATCTCGAGCTGCCGCTTGGCGATCAGGGGCCTGGCGAGCGACGTGCCCAGCAGGTAGGTCCCCTCGTAGATCGCGTTCGCCCGGAGCGCCGGGAAGACGAAGTCCCGGGCGAACTCCTCCTGGAGATCGTCGATGTGGATCTTTGCCGCCCCCGTGTTGATCGCCTTTTCCCGTAGCCCTTCCAGCTCCTCCTTCTGGCCGATATCGGCGGCGAAACAGACCACCTCGCACCGGTAGGTCTCGATGAGCCATCGGAGGATCACCGATGTATCCAGCCCCCCCGAATAGGCGAGGACCACTTTCTTCACTTCCTTCACCCCTTTTTCCCCCTCTATCAAAAATGACACCATGACCCGTCGTCGGTTCCGTCCGCGCAGCGGCGCCAACGAGGCTTCCCCCCTTACATCAGGATTTCCATGATCGCCTTCTGGACATGCAGGCGGTTCTCCGCCTCGTCGATTACGACCGACCGCGGTCCGTCGATGACGTCGGTCGAGATCTCCTCGCCCCGGTGCGCGGGAAGGCAGTGCATGACGATGACCTCTTTTTTCGAGCAGTCGAGCAGCGCCTGGTTGACCTGGTACCCCTCGAACCGCTTCATCCGCTCGGCGCGCTCCGCCTCCTGCCCCATGCTGACCCAGACGTCCGTATAAATGACATCGGCGTCGCGCACGGCCTCCACGGGGTCCCTCCGCAGGACCACCCCTCCCGGCGCCTCGGCCATCCCCCTGTTCAGAATGACCGGATCGGGATCATACCCTTCGGGGCAGGCCAGGTCAAGGTGAAAGGGAAGTTTCGCCGCGGCGTTGATCCAGGAGTTGGCCATGTTGTTCCCGTCGCCCACGTAGGCGATCTTCAACCCCTGGTAGGTGCCCCGTTTTTCCGTGATCGTGAACAGGTCGCTCAGAAGCTGGCAGGGATGGAGCAGGTCGGTCAGGCCGTTGATCACCGGTATCGTCGCGTACCGGGCGAACTCCTCCACGGAGGCCTGGGAGAAGGTCCGGATCATGATCCCGTTGAGGTAGCGGGACATGATCCGCGCCGAGTCGGCGATGATCTCCCCGCGGCCGAGCTGGGTGTCCCGGTTGCTCAGAAACAGGGCGATGCCGCCGAGCTGGTACATCCCCACCTCGAAGGAGATCCGGGTCCGCGTCGAGGATTTGTCGAAGATCATCCCCAGGGTCTTGCCCTTGAGGGAGGGGTGGTTCCTCCCCTCCCGGTGCAGCCTCTTGAGGCGGTGCGCCTTTTCGATGATGCAGTCGTAATCCGCCCGCTCGAGGTCGTATTCACTCAGCAGATCCTTCTTCATTTCCCCTCCAGCACATCGGCGAGGATGCCCACGGCCTTGTCCACATCGGTTTTCGTGAGGATCAGCGGTGGCACGAAACGCAGCACGTTGCCGCCGGTGCAGTTGATCAGAAGCCCCCTGTCCGTGCATGCCAGGACCACATCCGCGCCGGGGAAGGTCAGCTCCACGGCGATGATCAGCCCCCTTCCCCGCACGTCCCGGATCCGCGCGTTGCTCCCCTTCAGCTCGCCGAGCCGCTCGAGGAAATAGGCGCCGACCCGGGCGCAGTTCTCGAGAATCCCCTCGTCGAACAGCGCTTCCAGGACGGCGATCCCCGCCGCCGCGGCCAGCGGATTGCCGCCGAAGGTGGAGCCGTGGCTTCCCGGCACGAAAGCCGAGGCGACCTCCTCGGAGGCCAGGAGCACGCCGATGGGAAAGCCGTTCCCCAGCGCCTTGGCCAGCGTGATCATGTCCGGGACCACCTCCTGCGCCTCGCAGGCGAAGAGGGTCCCTGTCCGGCCCATCCCCGTCTGGACCTCGTCGACGATCATCAGGAGTCCGCGCTCGTCGCAGATCCGCCTGATCCCCGGCAGATAACTCGGATCCGGGACGATGACGCCGCCCTCTCCCTGGATCGGCTCGACCATCACGCCCAGCGTCCGGTCGGTGACGGCCGCCTCGATCGCCGCCAGATCATTGTAGGGAACATACCGGAACCCCTCGGGCAGCGGCGCAAATCCGGTGTGGAATTTTGCCTGGCCCGTGGCCGTCACCGTGGCCAGGGTGCGGCCGTGAAAGGAGTCCTGCATCGTGATGATCTCGTACCTTCCCCCCATTTTCTCGGAGGCGTATTTCCGGGCCAGCTTGATGGCCGCCTCGTTGGCCTCCGCCCCGCTGTTGCAGAAGAACGCCTTGTCCAGGCAGGAGTTCTCGACCAGCATCCGGGCCAGCACGATCTGGTTTTCGATGTGATAGAGGTTCGACACGTGGGTGAGCAGCTCCACCTGCCGCTTGATGGCGTCCACCACCCGCGGATGGGAGTGGCCCAGGGCGCACACGGCGATCCCGCCCACCAGATCGAGATAGCGCTTCCCCTCGTTGTCCCAGAGATGGACGCCCAGCCCCCGCGCCAGCGCGATGGGAAAGCGTTTGTAAGTGGACATGATATAGCGGTCGGACAGGGCAATCAGTTCTTCCGTCGTCATTGTGCGGTTCCTCGTGTCGCTGCTCGTTATTGAAATAGACGTTGCGCTACAGGACGATCTCCGTCCCGATCCCCTGATCGGTGAACATCTCCAGAAGGATCGTGTGTTTCAGCCGGCCGTCCACGATATGGGCTTTCCTGACCCCTCCCTTGAGGGCCTTGAGGCAGCACTTCACCTTGGGGAACATCCCCCCCTGTATGGTCCCCTCCTCGATCAGGGCCAGGGTTCTGGGCTCATCCATGGCCTGGATCAGCTCCTTGTCCCGGTCAAGGACGCCCGGTACGTCGGTGAGAAGAATCAGCTTCTCCGCCCCGAGCGCCGCGGCGACCGCGCCGGCTACCAGATCGGCGTTGATGTTGTAGGTCTCCCCCCGGTCCCCGACGCCCGTCGGGGCGATGACGGGAATGACGCCCTCCGCCGTCAGGGAGGTGATCAGCGCCGCGTTGACTTTCGTGACCTTGCCCACCAGGCCGATGTCGATGATCTCGGGCGGAGTGTCCTTGGCCTTTGCCTCGCTGAGGAAATACTTCTCCGCCTGGATCAGGTCCGCGTCCTTGCCGCTCAGCCCCACCGCCCGGCCCCCGTGCCGGTTGATCAGGCCGACGATCTCCTTGTTCACCTTCCCCACGAGGACCATCTCGACGATGTCCATCGTCTCCTCGTCGGTGACCCGCATCCCCTGGATGAACTGGGAAACCTTGCCGAGCCGCTTCAGGAAGCTCCCGATCTGCGGACCGCCGCCGTGCACCACGACGGGATGGATGCCGATGTACTTCATCATGACCACGTCGCGGGCAAAGCTGTCCTTGAGCTGCTCGTCCACCATGGCGTGCCCGCCGTACTTGATCACCACCGTTTTCCCGAAGAAGCGGCGGATGTAGGGGAGCGCTTCCAGGAGGATATCGGCCCGTTCCACGAACTTCGTCACATCGTTCATCGCATCATTTCCCCTCCCCTCGATCCCCTCCCGCCAGGGGAGGGGAAGCGCGGAACCTGTGAAAATCGGATCCCGGGAGCGCGCATTGGAGATTTTTCGGGGCCCCCTGCCCCCGCAGCGCAGCGTCCGCAAAGACGACTGTCTGAGCGCTTCAGCGCGAATTTCGTCTTTGCAGCGAAGCGAGGAGGTGCAGGGTCGAAAAATGTCCAGCGCGCAAAGGGATCGCGATCTTCATGGGTCTCGTTCATAGTATGTACCGGCTCAGATCCTCGTCCTCGACGATCTCGTCGAGCTGACCGGCAACGTAATCGGCGTCGATGACGACCTCCTGCCCCCGCATCTCGGGCGCCTCGAAGGAGATCT
>JBFMBA010000389.1:0-2275 GCA_040755475.1 Thermodesulfobacteriota bacterium | reverse complement strand
ACCTTTTCGATCTGCTTGGCCACCAGCCACGCGATACTCCCCAGGAGCGCCCCGCCGATCTTCAGTTCTCCCGGCTTTTTCCTGGCCGCCTGGAGGAGCTCGTCGATCGTCTTGTAGGGGGACTCTTTTCGGACGGCGATGAACTGGGGGTCGGTCACGATCCGGAGCACATAGTCGAAGCTGTCCAGGTTGAAGGATTGGGGGCGCTCATGCAACACCGAGATCATCGAGTTGGTGTTCAGAAGGCACCAGGTCCCGTCGGCGGGCCTGCTCAGCAGGTAGGACATGGCGACGATCCCGCTTCCTCCTGCCTTGTTGACGACCTGGATAGACTGGCCGAAGCTCTTTTCCGATGCCGCCCCCAGGGCCCGGGCCAGGATGTCGGTGGCCGCCCCGGGGTTTCCCCACACCAGGATGTTGAGCGGCTTGTCCGGATAAGCCGCCCAGACCTGGGTCTGGAGCAGCAGGACGAGCAACAGTGTCGTCACTGAACGCGTCAAGCTTTTCTTGCTCATGGCTCTTCTCCTTTTTCGCGTAATGAGGAACTGACCTCTCCTGAGAACCTCTCCGTCCGCAGGGTTGGGGTTTCGGCAAGGATAAATCAGAAACTACCAATGCGACCGGAGGATGTCAAGCGCTTTGTATGAAGAGGACTTTGTATAAAGCCTTTGCGGTTGACAGCCCCCGCGTTTTTGTTGTAACGATCCGTCAGCGCCCTCCCGCGAAGGGGAGCGCTCGACGAGGGGAGCGATGGACATCCTGGAAGCGGTCAGCACCCGCAAGAGCATCAGGGGTTTCAAACCGGATCCCGTCCCCAGGGACACGCTGCGACAGATTCTGGCCGTCGCCTGCCGCGCCCCGTCCGGGTCCAACATCCAGCCCTGGGAGTTCGCGGTGGTGGCAGGCGAGACCCTGGATAGGATCAAGAGGGACAACGCAACGCTGTGCCGGTCGGGCGCCGATCCGCGGCCGGAGCGCCGATCGGCGGAAAAACTGCCCGGCACCCTGTTCAAGGCGAGGCAAATCGAACTGGGCAGCCGGCTTTACGCATTGATGGGCATCACGCGCCAGGACGAGGAAAAGCGGCTGCGCTGGAGGGAAAAGGGGGCGCGTTTTTTCGATGCGCCGTCGGTCATCCTCATTTCCACCGACCGGTCCCTGGCGCAGACGGGTGCGCTGACCGACATCGGCATGGTTGCCCAGACGATCTGCCTTGTGGCGATGCACTTCGGTCTGGGCACCTGTATCGTGGGGCAGGGGCTCGCCTATCCGGAGATCATCAGAAAGCATCTGGCCGTTCCCGCGTCCAAAAAGCTGATGATCGCCATCGCCGTCGGCTATCCCGACTGGGGCTTTCCGGCGAACCGGCTCGAAACCCCCCGTGCCCCGATCGACGAGATCACGACCTGGTGGGGTTTCGATGAGGGGCCGAACCCCGTATTGGATGACACACCGGTCTGATTCAGATTCGGTGACACCCTGCAGAAAGGTAAGGAATATGACGAGCGCTGTTGAAATTACCAGGTCCCTGATGGTCATGCATCCCAGGGACAACGTGGCCGTCTGCCTGAGGCCGCTGGAAGAGGGGGAGGAAATCCGGGTCACGCGCGACGATGAGACCCTGTCGGTGAAAATTCTGGAAGCCGTGCCGCTGGGGCACAAGGTGGCTCTGTCGCCCATCGCGACCGGGGAGGCGATCACCAAGTACGGCGAAATCATCGGCCGGGCCACAAGGGATATCGCCGCCGGGCAGCACGTGCACACCCAGAATGCTTCCGATTATTGAAGGAGATGGAAAATGACGCAAGAATTTGCGGGATTTCCGCGTGGTGACGGAACTGTGGGCATTCGTAATTACGTCGCGGTGATATCGGCCATCGACTCGCTCAATCCGATCGCCGCCAAAATCGTCGATCTGGTCAAGGGGACCGTCCTGGTGACGGACCTGTTCGGCAGGAAGCTGGCCGGGGTGAATCATCCCGTCCGTATCCGCTCCCTGGCGGGAATGGCGCAAAACCCCAACGTCGGGGCGGTCATCGTGGTCAGCCTGCATATCCCCTCGGCCCGCGCCGTGGCGGAGCCCATTTCCGCCGCCGGCAAGGAGGTGGAGATCGTCGCTTTTCAGGAGTTGGGGAGCACCCTAAAGACGATAGAGCAGGGGGTGCGCATCGCCGTCCAAATGGTCAAGAAATGTTCTGCGCAGCGGCGGGAGCCGGCTCCCCTGTCGAGCCTGATACTCGGGGTGGAGTGCGGCGGATCGGATTTCTCGAGCGGG
>JBFMBA010000388.1:0-5427 GCA_040755475.1 Thermodesulfobacteriota bacterium | reverse complement strand
GATGGTGGAACACTACCGGATCACGTCCCAGCCCATCTACTGCGCGAAAAAGGGTTTCGTGGACGAGGTGGTGCGCCTCGAGGCGATCCGGGGCTACATGACCGCCTTCGCCAACGGGGTGTACCAGAACCCCCGCTCGATCTGCCCGCATCACCACCTGATGCTGCCGCGGCTCATCCGCTCGCAGATCGTCAAGGGGCTGGAGCGGCCGGCGTAAGTGTTTTGCGGATCTTTGCAGATCAAGATCCCCTTGCGCGCTGAACATTTTTCGACCCTGCACCTCCTCGCTTCGCTGCCAGGAAAAAACTCGCGCCTTCAGCGCTCAGAAAATTTTCCCGGCGGGCGCTCCGCTGCGGGGGCACGGTGCCCCGAAAAATCTTCAATGCACGCTATCGGGAATCCGATCTACAAAGATCGTCTGGGAGATGAGGATGTTTCCGATTGACCCTCATGAACCCGGATTCGGCGTTTCATGAATATTCGGATAAGAGGGGGATGTGCATCTTGAAAGAAAAGAACGATGAGTTGAGGGCGAAGGAAGCCCTGGCCATGCTGGGCGGCGGCCAGAAGCAGATCGACAAGCAGCACGAGCGGGGCAAGCTCAGCGCCCGGGAGCGGATCGACCGCCTCGTCGACCCGGGAAGCTTCATGGAAATCGAGATGTTCGTCACCCATCAGTGCAGCAAGTTCGGGATGGACAAAGAAAAGTACTATGGCGACGGGGTGGTCGTCGGATCGGGAACGATCGCCGGACGGCCGGTCTATCTCTATTCCCAGGACTTCACCGTGATGGGAGGATCGCTGGGGAAGGCCCACGCAGGCAAGATCTGCCACGTGATGGACCTGGCGATCAAGACGGGGGCGCCGATCATCGGACTGATCGATTCGGGCGGCGCGCGGATCCAGGAGGGGCTCGGGCAGTACGGATCGATCTTCTTCCGCAACACGCTGGCCTCCGGAATCGTCCCGCAGCTCTGCCTGATCCTGGGGCCCTGCGCGGGGGGAGCCGTCTATTCGCCCGCCCTGTGCGATTTTGTCTTCATGGTGGAGGGGATCAGCAAGATGCACATCACGGGCCCCAACGTGATCAAGGCGGTGACGGGGGAGGAGATCACGGCCGAGGAGCTCGGCGGGGCGAGGGTGCACAGCCAGAAGAGCGGCGTGGCGCACCTGGTGGCCGGGAGCGAGGAGGCGTGCTTCTCGCAGGTGAAGAAGCTGCTGGGCTACCTGCCGTCCAGTTACCGGGAGACGCCTCCCGAGGCCGCCGACGACGATCCGGAGCGGCTGACCGAGGAGATCGAAAACATCATTCCGGATTCGCCGCAGCGGGCCTACGACATGAAACGGATCATCCGCCAGGTGGCCGATTACCAGGATTTTTTCGAGATCCAGGAGGACTTTGCAAAAAATATCCTCGTGGGCTTCATCCGGCTGGGCGGGAACACCGTCGGGGTGATCGCCAACCAGCCCATGGTGAGTGCCGGCAGCCTGGACATCGACGCCTCGGACAAATCGGCCCGCTTCATCCGGTTTTGCGACGCCTTCAACATCCCGATATTGAACCTGGTGGACTGCCCCGGGTACCTGCCGGGCAAGCAGCAGGAGTACGGAGGGATCATCCGCCACGGGGCCAAGACGCTGTACGCATACTGCGAGGCCGTCGTGCCGAGGGTATCGGTGATCGTCCGGAAGATTTACGGAGGCGCCATGTCGGGGATGGCGGTGTCGAAGCTGGTGGGGACCGATTTCACGGTGGCCCTGACGACGGCGGAGATCGCCATCATGGGTCCGGAAGCGGCGGCGACCGTGATCTTCAAGGACGAGATCGCCCGGGCCGAGGATCCCAAGGCGATGAGAATCCAGAAGATCGGCGAGTACCGGCAGAAGTTCGCCAACCCCTACGTGGCGGCCGAGGAGGGTTGGATCGATGCGATCATCGAGCCCAGGTCGCTGCGATCCTATCTGATCACGGCCTTCGGGCGTCTCAAGGGGAAGGTGGAGCTCCGCCCCGGCAAGCGGCACGGGACAATACCATTGTAAGGAGAGGATCATGATCAAGAAGATCGAACATATCGGCGTGGCGGTGGCGAGCATAGAAAAATCGATCCCTCTGTTCCGGGATATTCTGGGGATACCCCTGGAGAAGGTCTACGAATCGGATGCAATCAAGACGAAGATCGCCTTTTTCCCCCTGGGCGATTGCACCATCGAACTGATCGAACCGATGGATCCGGAGAGCCCCGCGGGGAAATTCATCCAGAAGCGGGGAGAGGGGATCCACCACCTCTGCCTGGGGGTGGAGAATGTGGAAGCGGCGCTCCGTGATTTCGAGGCGAAGGGGGTCGCGCTGCTCAACAAGACGCCGCGCAGGACCGAGGATGGAAGGCTCATCGCCTTCTTGAATCCCAAGAGCACCAACGGCGTGCTGATCGAACTGGAGCAGATCCACGGCGAATAGACAGCGAGAACGTTGCTTGACTTGGAATTGATGGCCCCGCCCGCGGGGCGGGGACTTCCCGGTAAGGAAGTGGCCGGTTTTATATTGCGCCCCTTTGCCCTGCCCATAGGGCAGGGCTTGCGGGTTGCGCTCCCGGTCATGCCCCGGAAGCACGCATTGGAGATTTTTCGGGCACCCTGCCCCCGCAGTGCAGCGCCGGCAAAGACGATTGTTTGAGCGCCTCAGCGCGAGTTTCGTCTTTGCAGCGAAGCGAGGAGGTGCAGGGTCGAAAAAGGTCCAGCGTGCCGAGGGACCATGATTTTCAAGGCTCTCGAATCGCACAAGGAGGAATGGGGCCATGGCGAAAAAAGCGAACGAAACGGAGGTGCGTCCCGTCGTTTCCACCCTGGGCACTCCGGTGAAGTGTTTTTACGGGCCGGAGGATCTGCCGGAATTCGATTACGGGGAGCGGCTTGGCGACCCGGGCGAGTACCCCTTCACGCGGGGCGTCTATCCGACGATGTACCGCAGCGCCCTCTGGACGATGCGGCAGTATTCGGGCCAGTCGACGCCGGACAGCACCAACGAACGGTTCAAGTATCTGCTGAAGAACGGCCAGACGGGCCTGAGCCTCGCCTTTGACCTGCCCACGCAGATCGGCCTCGATTCGGACATGCCGCTGGCGGAGGACGACGTGGGAAAGCTCGGGGTCGCGGTGGACTCGCTGGAGGATTTCGAGCGGATCTTCGATGGGATCGCCCTGGACCAGATCTCGACCTCCTTTACGATCAACGCGACGGCGCCGATCATCCTGGCGATGTATGTCCTGGTGGCCAGGAAACAGGGGGTGGAACCCGCCAAGCTCCGGGGGACGATCCAGAACGACATTCTCAAGGAGTACATCGCCCGGGGAACCTGGATCTTCCCTCCGGGGCCGTCGATCAAGCTGGTGGGGGACCTGGTGGAGTACTGCAACCGGGAGATCCCGCGGTTCAACGCGATCAGCGTCTCGGGAACCCACATCATGGAGTACGGGGCCAACACCATGCAGTCCGTCGCCCTGGCGATCTCCATCGCGGAGGTCTATATCGGGGAGGTTCTCAAAAGGGGGTCGCACATCGACCAGATCGCCCCGCTGTTCTCCTTCCATCTGCCGATCGGCGGACGCGATTTTAACTTCTTCGAGGACATCTGCCGGCTGCGGGCGGCGAGGCGTTACTGGGCCCGACTGATGAAGGAAAAATACGGCGCCCAGGACAAGCGATCGCTGCAGTTCCGGTTCTCCACCGGCGGGATGGGAGGCGGCCTGACCGCCGAGCAGCCCCTGAACAACATCGCCCGGGCGACGATCTACGCCATGGCGGCGGTCTTTTCCGGAACGCGGTCGCTGAACCTGGCCTGCTATGACGAGGTGTACGCGATTCCTTCCGATCTGGCGATCCGGACATCCCTGCGGGTGCAGCAGATCCTGGCCTTCGAGACGGGCGTCGCCGATGTGGTCGACCCGCTGGGGGGCGCTTATTACGTGGAAAAGCTGACCGACGAGATGGAGGCGAAGATCGCCGAGACGATCGCCGGCATCGAAAAGGACGGCGGGATCGTGAAGATGATCGAAAGCGGGGCGATCCAGCGGGAACTGGCCCGCCAGAGCTACGCGATCCAGAAGCGGATCAGTTCGGGGGAGAAGGTCCTGGTCGGGGTGAACAAATTCAAGGTGAAGGAGGAAGAGCGGGACCTGGAGGTCTACAAGACCGATCCCGAAACCATCGACCGCCAGCTTCGGCGTCTTGCGGCCGTCAAGGCAGGCCGCGACAGCAAGAAGGTGGAAGCCGCTCTGGAGAGGCTGAAGGCGGCTGCCGAAGGCAACGAGAACATCATCCCCCATCTGTTCGAGCCGCTCACGGAAAAGGCGACCGTAGGGGAGATCATCGACACGCTCAAGAAGGTGTACGGGACGTTCAAGGAACCGACGACGGTGTAGCAGGCTGTTGAAAAACGCACATCTGCTGCGTTTCCCTCATCCTTCGCCGTTCAACACACCGGAAAGTACGCCTCACGGCTCAGGACATCGGGGACCTTGCATCTGGCCGTTTTTGAACAGCCTGCAGCATCGACTTGTTCAACATGCTGAGAGGCATTGAGGAGGGGTTCATGGAGACGAGCAAGACCATTCGCGTACTGATTGCCAAGATCGGCCTGGACGGTCATGATGTGGGCGCCAAGGTGCTGATCTTCTGGCTCCGGGACCAGGGGATGGAAGTGATATACACCGGCCTGCGCCAAAGCGTCGAGCAGGTCGTGGAGGTGGCGATCCAGGAGGCGGTGGATGTGATCGGGGTGAGCATCCTCTCCGGATCCCACGTGTCCATCGCGCGAAAGCTGATCGCACGGGTCCGCGAGCGCGAGCTCGATGATGTTCTGGTGCTCTTCGGGGGAACCATCCCGAAGGATGACGTGGCCGTGCTCCAGGAAATCGGCGTCCAGGGGGTCTTTCCTTCCCACGCCAAGCTCGAGGAGATCTCGACCTTCATCCGGGAAAACGTGAAAGCGGCGGGAGTCTGAAGTGGACGGCATCGACGATCGGATCAGGCACGAGGCATCCCGGCCAAAGGTGATGTCGGCCGAGGCGGCGGCGGCCCTTTTCCGCGACGGGATGCGGGTCGCCACCTCGGGCAGCACGATGGGCTACCCCAAAGCCGTATTTTCGGCCCTTTCCGAGCGGATCAGGAAAGAGGGCGGGATCCGGATCGATCTGCTGTGCACCGGGCCCCTGAGCGCCGAGATCGAGGACGACCTGGTCGATGCCGGCGGGATCCGGACGCGGATCGGCGTCGTCGGCAGCGAGAAGCTCAGGGCGGCCGTTAATCGCGGCGAGGTGCGATTCATCGAAGGCAGGGGGGCGCATCTGCCGCTCCAGGTGAGGCGGGGCTGGTTCGGGCCCGTCGATATGGCGGTCGTCGAGGCGATAGGGTTGACCCGTGAAGGGAATA
>JBFMBA010000387.1:0-10546 GCA_040755475.1 Thermodesulfobacteriota bacterium | reverse complement strand
TAACCCTGCCGCATGTTGCAGGCCTTGGCCCATTCATTGGCGGACACCTCAATATTGCCGGTTTCTGCCCGGCCTTTGACCTCGATTGCCAGTTTCTCGTTCTCCGGCCGTAGGGATAAGAGATCGAAACCGGGATTGTCTGGGAGTCCCGCCGTGCGGGCGCGATCCGCCGTGTGAACATCCAGAACCTTGGCCCCGGCCGCCTCCTCAAAGGCCTGGGCAATCTTCATGGCAACCAGCTCGACATTGACGTCATACAATTCCCGGTCCGCCGGATCAGTAGACGGCACAACCAAGGCATGCGCCACGAAAGCGACCGCACCAGGCATGATGAGTTCCGGTTCCCGATGCAGGAGGGTCATAGCGCTTTCCCGGAGGCTGACCAATTGCCGCTGCTGCCGCTTCACCTCTTCCAGGGCTTCGATGGCCTTCCGGTTGCCCGTCCGCGCCTTTTCGGTATGTCGGGCGCGGGCCAGTGCCAACTCCGCCTCCTGACAGTCAAAGCCTCTTTGCATGAAACTCTCGCGTTCGGGAAGGCTATCCAATAATCTCTGCCTGCGATCAAGCGCAAATTCCCGAGCTACCCGCTCGGAAAGGTAGGCCAGGGCTCGTTCCTTTTCCTCGTTGGCCCGCACGGCCAGCCGCTGTGCTGATGCAGGAAGACCGTTCCCGCCCCTTAAAAGGAGAAGGTGCTCGACGGGGCAGAGGGAAATTTCTGCTCCTTCGTAGTGTTTCACGCCGACCAGGCGACAGTCCAGCAATTCATCCTTGACCAAGCCGAGAATTTCCGGATCGGCCTTGCGTACGATATGGATGAGGGCCATATGAAAAAGATAGGGCTTTTCGGAGTTCGGATCGATGAAGATGGCGCCGCGGTTGCCCTGATCCGCCAGATGATCGGCTACCAGAGATCGGAAACGTTCAAATATCGGTTCACCGGGATGGAGCCAAATGAAATCGTCCTTGCTTGTCTGCGCGTCACGCCCAAGCAGATCCGTGGGCCGGGAAACGGAAAACCTCTCCCGCGACTTTTCGGGATACAATTCCAATGCCGGCAAGAGCGGGTCCATAGCGCCCAATCGCTTCGGGTGAAAGGAAAAGATGCCATCCATATCTCCGACGATATCGATATCCACAAGTGGCGCGGCCTGTTCGATATACTGCCGCACATAGCCCGGCAGCAGGTGGAAATGCACTTCCCGCTCCAGATCGGCTCGGAGGCGCGGCAGCTCGCCGGCCACGTCACCGCCACCGCCATAAAGGGATTTTTCCCGTTCAGCCAGGGCTTGGATCTGTTCCTTCGTCAACCGGCCATCCAGTTCACGGGCGACTGTTTCGGCGTCTTCGGTGACGGCCAGCTCCATGTACTGCTTGATGGATACGCCTTCAAAGATGCGGCCTATACAGTCAAAAACCTTGTCGGACTGGAGTTGTTTCCGGATCTTCTCCAGCTTGTCGAGTAGTGTTTTGAGGACCTTTCCCTCACGGGTGGATGGGGCGACCAGGTTCAGGATGATCACGGGGTCGTGCTTCTGGAGGTACCGATGGATGCGCCCCATCCGCTGTTCCAGACGGGCTGGGTTCCAGGGCACGTCATAGTTGATCATTATCCAGCAGAACTGGAGGTTGATGCCTTCGCCCGCCGCATCCGTGCATATGAGGAAACGCGCGCCGCCCTCGGCAACCGGTTTTCGGAACCGTTCGACCTCATCTTCCCGCAGGGTGTAATGCATCCCCCCGTGGATCTGGGCGATCTGATCGGTGTATCCCATGGCGCTTAGGCGTCTGACCAGAAAGATCAGGGTGTCGCGATGTTCGGTGAAGACGATGAATTTCTCGCTGCTGTAACGGGGATCGGTTATGATTTCACGAAGTTTCTCGAATTTTGATTCCTGTCCGGTATCATGAACCTGTTTGGCCAGATCGAGCAGGCGCCGAACTTGCTCCTTTTCTGCCAGAAGGTCCGCCAGAGAGGCGGCGACGACGCCCTGTAGAAGCTTATCTTCGGCCGTCTCGTTTTCCTCGCGATCATCTTCGGAAATCTCGTCATCGGCCGTTTTCGCGTCCAAGACATCGTCTTCCCAGCGAAGGCGTTGTTGACGGGTAACGAGCTGTTCCAGGGTCATCTTGCCGTCCTGTATGTCCTCGATGAGCCTGTTTAATTTCTCGATGCGTCGTTCAAAAGACCGCAGGAGTGCATACGTCGAACTGGCCAAGCGACGCTGAAAAACGCTCATGGCCAATCTCGCTGCCTCGCGGTTCAGAATTTTGGCCTTGTTATAAACGTACCGAAGGTAGTCCGTCGTCTCATCATAGAGTTTCTGTTCACTGACTTCCCCTTGACTTAAATTGTAACCCAGGGTGTCGGAAATCCGCTTTGGATAGAGGGGGCCGCCATCGGCATGAACCATTTCCTCCTTTGTCCGTCTGATGAAATGGGTTTGACGCTGATCCGCTGGATATTCTCCGAAGGCATCCATCGTGGCGAGAACTTCGGGCTCCAAGAGCCGCCACAGGGCGTAATAGGGGTAATCCTTGCCCATATGAGGCGTGGCCGTGAGCAGTAAAAGGTGGTGGGCGTTCCAATCCAGTTGCCACCGCCTGTCGTTGCCTTTTACACCTGCCAGCGCTTCTGCCAGACAGTAGCGTTCGGTCTTCCGGATGCGGAGGTCCGGTCCGCGGTCCGCCGCCAGTTTGTGCGCCTCGTCGAAAATTACAAGATCGTAGGGGGCTACGCGCGGATCTTTCAGGCAAGAAAAAACGCGCGGACTTGCCAAGGTATCGATGCTGATGATGACGCGATCGCCTATATCGCCGATGAAGGGATTCTCATGACGGGTATCACTACCACTGACGATGTGAAAAGGAAGGCTGAAAAGTTTCAGGAGTTCGCGCCGCCAGTTTCCGACCAAGCCGGCGGGCGGGACGATCAGGACACGTTTCAGAAGGCGCCGGGAAAGCATTTCGCGGATGTACAGGCCGGCCATGATGGTTTTTCCCGCGCCCGCGTCATCGGCCAATAAAAATCGAAGCCGCGCCTGCTTGATCATATGGTCATAGACGGCGATGCGCTGGTGGGGAAGGGGGTCGATGCTGGAGATTTCCGTGGCGAAGGTGGGATTCATCAGGTGGCCGAAGGAGAGTCTCTCGCCTTCAGCAAGGATTTTAACAATTTCCGGTCGTGCCGTGAAATCGAGAATCGCCGGAGGAGGCTTCTTGTCTTTTGGATTGTAGGGGGCCGCTTCTTCCTTTAGGGTCATCTCCAATTGTCGGAGCTGGTTCCAGGAGAGCTGTGAGGGCTTTGTCTGGCCGTTTTCCCATCGATTGACAGTGGCAAAGGAAACTCCCAGTGCTTTGGCTAAGGACTGCTGGGTAAGACCGAGACCGGCCCGAAGCTGCTTGATATGCACAGGATAATCGTCACTGGGTTGGATCCCTACGGAGTATTGGTCGGCCATAATAAAGCGTCTCATTCCTCCAATCGTTCAAAAGGTGGCAGTATATAGCATATGTTATATTGATTGTCAAGTATTCACGCGATAGCCGTCACCAGCTACATTGGTAGCCTAATTCACTGATATTGTACCCCTATAAAAGAATACGTTCGAAATAATTTTATCGAAGGTAGGCGAATGAGGGTTCAGAGGACGCTGGAATGGTGCGCCTTACATCCCGTATTCAATAAGCTGGCCCGAATGGGTATGGTGTTGACTTGTATTTGAATTTCGGATCGTCTAAACGGCCGATTTTCGGCAAATCTCATGTGCAGCGCGGGACTGTTCAAGGGGAGGGCCGCGTTTCGATATAGTCCCCTAAGTATGAAATTCTGATTTGAAATGTGTCGGTTTTCCCGATCAAGCCCTTGACATATTCGAGAGCGCTCGCAAGCCCTCTGAGTTTCCGCCGCCGGCATCGCCTGGCCGGCGGCATCGCTTTTTTCATCACTGGCTCAGCGTCGGCTTTCGGGCGGCGAGTTTCTGCAGCAGGAGCCACAGCCCCAGCACGAATCCGGCGGATCCGACGCCCAGAATGGCGATGGTAGCGACCTTGTCGCTCCAGTCCAGAGCGATCAGCCACATGGAAAAAGCGCCCACCGTGAAGTAGCTGAAGGTGAGGAGCGAGGATGCCGCGCCGGCGTTGCGGTCGACCTCCTCGAGGATCAGATTGTAAAAGAGGGGCCGGTTAAATCCGAAAAAGAAGGTAATGATCGCCATGGGCAGGGCAAGGGCCCAGGGATCCGGCAGCCGGCTGAAAAGCATCGCCAGTCCGCCGATCAACGTTCCCGAAAAGGAGGCGGTGATAATGGCTTTTGCGCTGTAGCGGCGCACCACCCGGCTGCAGGTAAAAGCGCCGAGCATCATCGCCAGGGCATTGAGAGCAAAGAAATAACCGTACATCTGCTCCGACATGCCCATTTTCGTGATGTAAATATCTGCGGAGCCGCCGATGAACGCAAAATGCGCCAAGCCGATCAGCGAGGCCATGAGCGTATAAACGATATACCGGCGGTGCCGAAGCAGGTCCAGATAGACGCCGGCGGTCTGCAGGACAGGGGTGGTGGTCGGCGTTTTGAGGGTTTCGTGCAGGCGCAGGGCGCCGATCCAGGCGACGCCGCCGAACAGAGCCTGAGTGACGAATATCCAGCGCCAGGAGAACCCGGCCAGGATCCAGCCCCCGAAAATCGGGGCGATCATCGGGGCGACCGCCGTAATCGTACCGATCGTCGCGAGCACCCGCCCCCTTTCGGGGCCCTCATAAGCGTCTTTGCTGATGGCCAGCGCACGGCTCGATGCTGCGGCGGCGCCGGCGCCCTGCAGCACCCGCAAAATAATCATGCCGACCGCACTGTCGGTCAGGGCGCACATCAGGCTGGACAGAACGAAAAGCCCGATCCCCGCCAGCAAAGGCCGGCGCCGGCCGAAGCGATCGGACAGCGGGCCGTAAACCAGAAGAAAAAGGCAGTAGCTGGAGAAGAAGCCGACGAGGGTCAGGTTGATGACGGTCAGCGGTTCCTGCCAGGTCTTTTGCAGCAGCGGGATCGCCGGCAGGTACATGGAGGTGGCGACGGGGGGAAAGGCCGTCAGCCAGGCGAGCAACACCACCATCCGGTTGCTAAAAAACACGCGAAGCATCCTCACATTCAAAGCTTGCCCGGACGCCGCTATCGGCCGAACATCTCCATGCCTCCCAGCGTGAGCCAGGCCAGCGTCCCGTAACGGGCCAGCTTGCCGGCGAAAACCAGCGCTAAGAAGCGCACGAACCCGACCCTGAGCAGGCCCCCCACCAGGCAGAGAGGGTCGCCGACGACCGGCAGCCAGGAGAGAAGGAGCGACCAGACGCCGTAGCGCCGGTAAAAACGCACGGCCGAGGCTTCGGCCGCCGCATCGATGCGCAGGATCCTCCGGATCAGGAGCGGGCTGCCGTACACGCCGATGACCCAGGTGGTGCACGCCCCCAGGGTGTTCCCGAGGGTAGCCACGGCCACGGTCATCGGCGGGTCGCTGCGGTTCAGGAGCATGGCCGCCAGGAGCCACTCCGAACCCAGGGGAACGAGCGTGGAGGCGAGAAAGCTCACCGCAAACAAGGCGGGATAGCCCTGCGAGAGAAGGGAATCATACATGATAAAGAGGCTACCGGAACGGCCCGGGATTGTCAAACAGGCAGTGCAGGTGATGCCTTCACGGCCGGATCCACCGAACGGGGGAACGGAACCCTTTACGGGAACGGCTGCGGCCATTGCCTCTCGACACCTTGCAGCCCGAAAATGAATGCCAGAATTCCGTTGACAGGCCGGGGCATTGTTCATATACTCCCGCCCTGAGAAGGATAACCCCGAGTCAGACGATATGAACGCCAGTCCGCCATTGTGCGCCCCGGACCCCGCAGGAAATTCTCCCGTCCCAGCGGAGAAGAAGCGGGTCCCGTTCCGTCCGGCGCCCATGGCTCGATAAACCAGCCCAGGCAGGCCGAGGGGTGCGCATATGATCGATCATCTGATCAGCGGCTTCATGCCGCTGACACACTGGAACAACATCCTGGCCATCGTGGGCGGATCGGTGGTGGGCTATCTGGTCGGGGCCTTGCCCGGACTGAGCGCCACGATGGGGATCGCGCTGTGCCTGCCCTTCACCTTTTACCTGCCCCCCCTGGCCAGCCTGCTTTTTCTCACCTCCCTCTACGGCGCAGCCGAATACGGCGGGTCCATCACGGCAGTGACACTCAATATTCCCGGTGAAACGGCAGCGACCCCCACGACCTTCGACGGCTATCCCCTGACCAAGAAGGGGCTCCCCGCCAAGGCCCTGGGGATGTCCATCGTCGCTTCCTTTTACGCGGGCATCGTCAGCACGATCGCCCTGA
This sequence comes from Thermodesulfobacteriota bacterium, assembly GCA_040755475.1. Lineage (GTDB taxonomy): Bacteria > Desulfobacterota > Syntrophia > Syntrophales > UBA5619 > JAKAFS01. Next base: position 4,186 of record JBFMBA010000387.1, on the reverse strand, counting down.
TCCTGACCGCCGTTCCGCTCGCCAGCATGGCCCTGAGCTTCGGCCCCCCCGAATATTTCGCCCTCGGCATCTTCGGTCTGACCGCCGTGGCGGCCCTGGCGGGCAAGTCCTGGGTGAAGGGGTGCATCGGCATCCTCTTCGGGCTTCTGATCAACACCATCGGCATCGACGACATCAGCGGCACAAGCCGTTATATCTTCATCAACGCCCTATACGAGGGGCTCCCCCTGATCCCCCTGCTGATCGGCCTGTTCGCCATCTCCGAAGTCCTGATGACCATGGAAGAGCTGTCACATAAGGTCGTGCTCAAGAGAATATCCGGCTCACTGCCCACGCTCAAGGAATACCTGAGCTGCCACAGGGCCATGATCCGAGGGACGCTCATCGGCTTTGTCATCGGCATCATTCCCGGGGCCGGCAAGGCGGTCGCCTCGTTCATCGCCTACAACGAGGAAAAGCGGACCTCCAAGCACCCGGAGCTTTTCGGCACGGGCGTCCTGGAAGGCGTCGCCGCTCCCGAAGCGGCCAACAACTCCATAGTGAGCGGGGCTCTGGTTCCCCTGTTGACGCTGGGGATACCCGGTTCTGCCGCCGCCGCCGTACTCATCGGCGCCTTCACGATCCAGGGACTGCAGCCCGGGCCCCTGCTTTTCGTCAAGCAGCCGGAGCTGGTCTACGGGCTTTTTGCCGGTCTGCTCGCCGGCAACGTGGTGATGCTGGCGATGGGGCTTCTGGGGACCCAGCTCTGGGCAAAGGTGCTGCTCGTCCCCAAGAACATCCTGACCCCGATCGTCCTTGCCGTCACCCTTTTTGCCTGTTACGCCGAATCCAACAGTCTGTTTTCCATATGGCTGGCACTGGGATTCGGTGTGCTCGGGTACGTCATGCGGAAGTTCGAATTCCCCGTTGCCCCCATCGTACTTGCCATGGTTTTGGGCAGGATGATCGAAAGCTCATTTCGCAAATCGCTGATTCTCTCCGAGGGAAGCGCAGCCATTTTTTTCGAACGGCCGATCACCATGGTCCTGTTCGTCATCGCCGTCCTGTCCATCGCCTTCCAGATCTACCGGGCCAGGAAAAAGGCCGGCAGCGCGGATCAGGCGGCGCAATAGAATGTGAATGCAGGGAGTCATAAAAAATCTATCACGGAAGGAGGAGCAACGACATGACGATCATGACACATCTCAGAAGCATGCTTTTCCCGGCGGCGTTGGCCGCCCTTGTGGGGGCCGGATCGCTGATGGCGGCAAGTCCGGCGGAGGCCGCCGACACCAAGTTTCCGGTCAAACCGGTCACGATCCTCAATTCATCGCCCGCGGGCTCGCCGGCCGACGTGATGGCCCGGCAGATCGCCCAGCACGCGAAGAAACATCTGAGCCAGCCCATGGTGGTCGTGAACAAGCCGGGCGGCAGCGGGGGGGTCATGTTTGCATCGCTGCTGGCGGATCCGACAGACGGATATACGATCTCCACGGTCACCAGCGGGCTCATCACCGCCCTGCACGGCGATCTGAAAAAAGATTTCTCGATCGACCAGTTTGAGTTTCTGGCCCATGTCCAGAAGGAGCCTTTCTGCATCGCGGTGAGAAGCGACAGCCCCTTCAAAACCGTCAAAGAAATGGTAGAATATGCCAAGAAGAACCCGCGCCTGAAGATCGGCGGCCAGGCGACCTTCTCGGCGTTGCATCTGCTGGCCCTGGCGCTCGCCGATGAATCCGGCATGCCCATATCCTATGTGCCTTATCGCGGCGGGTCGGAGATCATCGCCAGCCTTCTGGGCGGGCATGTCCCCGTCGTCGTGTCATCGCCGACCACGATGAACCAGTATGTGGAGGCCGGCAAGGTGATCGTTCTGGTGGAAAGCGGCGAAAAAAGGCTTCCCCAATGGAAAGATGTGCCCACGCTCAAGGAGCTCGGCTATGACATCGTCATCACCCAGTACCGCGGCTTCGCCGCCAAGAAAGGCCTCAGCGCCGATGTGAGGGGGATCCTGGTCGATACGATCAAAAAAGCCATGGATGAACCCGGATTCAAGGATTACCTGGCCAAGAATTCCCAGGTTGCCGAATTCATGGGGCCCCAGGAGTTCACGGCCGCTGTCCGCGCGGACTACCAGTATATGGGCAAGCTGATGGACAAGGTGGTGAAAAAATAACCGGACGGAGGCGGGAGGAACCATTTTGCAGACTACGGCCGAGATCCTGATCAGCGCCGGGATGGCGCTGCTGGCGATCTTCTTTTACGCCATCGGCGACTTCACACAGACCGTCAACCCCGACGACCCCGGTCCGGGATTCTACCCCCGCTCGCTCGCCGCGCTCCTGCTGATCGCCGCGCTGATTCAGATCGTTCAGTCCTGGCGGAAAAAGAGGGGCTCCCGCGGCAGAGGCGGCGGCGTTGAGGACGGCAGCGGCTTTTCCTATCCGGTCTTTGCGGGAACCCTGCTCCTGAGCGTCCTGTACGGGTTTTTCTTCGACAAGGTCAGCTATCTGATCACCACGACCTGCTTTCTTCTGGCCATGATGATGCTGGGGGGCGTACGCAGGTGGCCCGTACTGCTCTGCGTCGCCGTCTGCTATTCCGTGGCGACCTACTACCTGTTCGGCCGCGTGCTCATGGTTCCGCTGAAGTAGCGGGAAACGTAAAGCATCGATGCATATAGGAGATATCACATGAATGAACCGGGTGAGTACAATGGCTACGGAGAGGAGCTCGAGCAGCGACTGCGGCTCAAGACATTCCCCTTTGCCGTCAAATTGCTGAAAGATGAAAGGGAGATACCGGCGGCGGCGGTGAGGCCCAAGCGCGATCTGGGCTGTCACCTTGCCCTTTGCCAGGGCTTTGCCCTGTCGCGCCGGGAGGGGAAGACCGTGGCGATGCTCCTCGAAGATATGTGGTGCTACTCGCCCGTGCTGGCCTTCGGCATTGCCCCCCCGCCGCCCTATTACCTGGAGGGCAACACCTACTACCGGTCGCACGTCAGGTCCATGGACACCGCCGCGAACCTGGCGGCAAGTTTCCCCCGTCTGGATACGGGGAGCTGCATCGGCGTCCTGTCGGCGCCGCTGAAGAAGGCCGATTTCACGCCGGACATGACGGTCATCTACGGCGATTCCGCCCAGCTGAGGTCCTTGCTCGCCGCATTGAAATACAACCACGGCGAGCTGGTGACCTCCACCATGGAACCCGCGTCGGCATGCGTCCAGGCCATCGTTCCGGTGCTGCAGAAGGGCACCTGTCAGGTCGCCGTGCCCTGCGGCGGCGATCGCAGGTGGGCGCTCGCCCAGGATGACGAGATGATTTTCACCGTGCCCACGGAAAAGCTGGCGGATCTCCTGTCCGGCCTCCGGCATATCGACCGGGAAGGCTCGGTGTTTCCCGTCAAGTTCGGGACGAAGACCGAGTATCCGCTGAGCGAGAGCTACTTCAAGGTCAGCGAAATGATCGGCATGGAGGTGCACAAGTAGGAGAAAGCCTTTCCTCTTACCGGCTGCGGGCGCGGGCAGCAGACCCGGACGATGCCAAACCCAAGAGGAGCACATGGAGTCCGGTCGCTTTTCATCCACCCTGACCGTCCTTTTCAGCAGGCGCATGCTGGTGGCCCTGGTCATGGGCTTCTCCTGCGGCCTGCCCCTGCTTCTGACCATCTCGGTGCTGCAGGCCTGGATGAAGGAAGAGGGGCTCGATCTGAGCGTCATCGGCATGATGGCCCTGGTGGGTCTCCCCTACACGGTCAAATTCCTCTGGGCCCCCTTTTTTGACCGCTACGTCCCGCGCTTTCTCGGCCGGCGGCGCGGATGGCTGATCATCGCCCAATGCGCGCTCATGGCGGCGATCGCCGCGCTCGGTTTGACCAGCCCGCAGCACAACCCCTGGATGGTGGCCTTCGTCGCCTTTCTGGTGACCTTTTTCAGCGCGTCCCAGGACATCATCGTGGATGCCTACCGGCGGGAAGACCTCGCCGAAAAGGAACTCGGCCTCGGTTCCTCGCTCTACGTGAACGGATACCGCACCGGCATGCTCCTGGCTTCGGGGGGAGGGCTCATCCTCTCGGATCACATCCCTTTTTCCACCGTGTACCTGATCATGGCGCTCTGCATGCTGCCGGGCATCGTCACCACGCTGCTCACGCCGGAGCCGGAGATGGTCGGCGCGCCGAAGACCTTTCGGGAAGCCGTGGCAGGTC
>JBFMBA010000386.1:0-5458 GCA_040755475.1 Thermodesulfobacteriota bacterium | reverse complement strand
TCCGCGACGACCTCCTCGGGGATCGGGATGCCGCTCGCCAGGCGCCGGGCCCGCGTCTCGAACTCGATCTCTCCGGCAATGTATATGCGGTCCACGCCCTCGGCCCGGGGCGAGGCCTTGATTTCCCGAACCGCCCTGTCGATCGCCGCGGTGAATTCCGGCAGGTCCATGAAGGCCTCCACGTTCACCGCGCCGAACACGCTGCCCACGTCCGTCGGATCGGTCATGTTGTCGGCCAGAAAGCCGGGAAAGTGCCCGCCGTAGTTTGAACCGGTCAGCACGCCGCACAGAAGGTCCACCGCCAGCATGATCCCGTAGCCCTTGTAGCCGCCGATGGGGGCCAGAAGCCCCTTCAGGGCGGCATGGGGGTCCGTCGTGGGCACGCCCCGTTCGTCGGTGGCCCACCCCGGCTCGAGGGGCCTGTTCTGTTTGGCGTGCAGGTTGATGCGGCCGCGGGCGACGACCGTCGTGGCCATGTCCAGGACCACCGGCAGCTCCTCGGCCGCGGGAATCGCGACGCAGATGGGATTGGTGCCGAAGAGCGCCGTGCGCCCGCCCGTGGGGGCGACGGCGGCCGGGGCGTTGGTGGAGCTGAAGCCGATCATTCCCGACGGCAGGGCCATCATGGCCCAGTAGGCGGCCGCCCCGTAGTGGTTGGAGTGGGCGATGGCCGTGAAAGCCACGCCGGTGTGCCGGGCCTTGTCGATGGCCATTTTCATGGCCCGCGCCGCGCCCACCTGACCGATGCTGTTGCGACAGTCGATCAGCGCCGTGGACGGCTTCTCGCGCACCACGGTCAGGTCGCTCTTCGCGTTCATGACCCCCTTGCGGATCCGCTCCACGTAGACGCAAAGCATCCGCGTGATGCCGTGCGTGTCCACCCCCCGCAGGTTCGCTTCGATCAGGGAATCGGTGAGCAGGAGCGCATCGTCCCGCGCCACCCCCACCTTCTGGAATACCTCCTGGGTCCATCCGCGCAGCCGCTCCGCCGGGAACAGGATACCGCCGTCAACACCCGCCATTTTTGATTCTCCTTGTCCAATCCGTCATCGGATTCTGAGATGGTCTGCGGCCCTCCCGCTTGCGCGGCGCGATCGCTGAGCGGAGAGACCCTGTCATTCCATGATGGTGGGGACACAGCCCCCTTCCGTAATGTCATTGGCGTCGAGCACCTTGACCCCCTTGGCCTCCAGAGCCTCCAGCAGGGGCTCTCTGGGGGCATCGGTCACCTTGACGGTGACAATGCGATCGGAGGCATTCCGGCCGGAGAAGGTGGCCAGGCTGAGAATGCTGCCGTTCTGTTCGAAGATCTCGCCCGTGATCGAAGCGAGCTCCCCTTTCCTTTCGGTCACGTCCAGGGTCAGCCGCAGCCCTTTTTGGCCTCCGCCGAGGATTTCCACGAAAGTTTTGAAGATGTCGGTTTCGGTGATGATGCCGACCGGCTTGCCGTCCCTGATGACAGGCAGGCAGCCGATCTTGTGGTCGACCATGATGCGTGCCGCCTCCTCCAGCGGGCAGTCCCCGTCCACGGTGAGCACCCGCCTGGTCATCACGTCCCGCATCTTCACTTTGGACAGGAGATAGTGCACCTCGAAGACGCTGAGGCTGGTGGCCTTGGAGGGCGACGCGGAAAAGAGATCCTTCTGGACGACAATGCCCGTCAGCCGGCCGTTCTTGCCGACGATGGGGAGCCGCCGGATCTGCTTTTCCTTCATCATGTGCAGGGCCTCTTCGAAAGAGGTCTCTTCAACGGCCGTCGTCGGACCGGGCGTCATACGGTCTTTGACTTGCATGGAATCTTCCTCCTTGTCGATTGGAATACCAAAACAAGCTGCCGGGGGCCGGCGATGCAGCTTCCCGATTCGTCCATTCCGTTACCATGTCCATACCGGCGTGTCAATAACTATCGGGAAACTATAAGATAAGGTCCCGGAGGGCGATCGGCTGCGCGCGGCTGCGTCCGGTCCGCCGGGTCAGACTGATGTGGCGAAAGGGACATCCGGATCGGGCAGGGGGGTGTTGAAGGCCAGATGAACCGTCGGCTCGCTGCCTGCGTTCCAGTTCCGATGCCGGACGCCTGCAGGGAAGACGATGAGCGAACCAGGCGGACAGCGGTATTGCCCGCCCTCGATCTCGATGTCCATGGTGCCGCTGAGTATGTAGAAGATCTGATCAACGGCGTGGACGTGCATGCCGGCGGGGGAGCCTTCGCCGGCCGGCGTTTTGATGCATTTGATGGAGCAGGTCTTGGCGCCGGACCGGCGGTCAAACAGATCCTGGATGATCCGCTCGTCCGCGCCGCTTGTTTCGATCGCCGCGAAATCCACTTTTCGAACATATTCCATGGTTGACTCCTGTGGTCGGGATTCCGGTCCCGATGCCCCGCCTTTCCAGCCCCGTCCGGCAGACGTTGAAAGGGCGCCGCGTGGCCGATCGGTTCGCTCTGTGGCCGGAAGGCCGGTTCGGCGGTCGGGGCGCTTCACGAGACCCGGTCTTCTTGCGGCAGAATATAGGCGACAGGGCCCCGCCTGTCAACATGATTCAGAACCGGAACCCCCTCCCTCTTCGGTCACATTTTTCAATATGGCAAAGGGGATGGACCAGGGCTGCCTCAAAGTTGACGCCATCACTCTGATGTGGCTGGAAGAGGGTCCCGCCGCTCACCTGAAAAATTTTTGGCCCGTTCTACGGCTCGGCCGCTCCCATTCCCAAACTCGCCCTGCGGGCTCAGACAATGGGAATGGGCCGCTTCGCGGACGCTTCCTTCGCCGAGACGGGCACCCCAAAAATTCCACAAAGGTTCGTTTGGGGACCCTCATCCAGCCGACTTTGACGGGGCCTTGGGGGATGGACGGGTTCCTCTTCCTAAAGAACGGCAAAGACGGTATAATGCACCGGTACCATGGCAAACGGATCAGGGAGGAGAGAAGATGATCCCCTGCGACCGGGAGAGGCGGATCGGACATCCTGCCCGGTGCCGAGCCGGCGGGAAGAAAGCGGCTTTGCGCCGGGGGAGATCCTGCCGGTGTGCGGCGGTCGGGGCGCTTTTCCTGCTTTTTCTTTTTTGGGCGACGGCGAACGGCGGGACTCCGGGGATCCTGTTCAGGGAGCATTTCGACAGCCTTGCCCGCTGGGAGCCTCTCACCTTTCCCAAGATCCCGGCCCATTCCACTTACACAGTGGCGAATGAGGGGGGAAAATCCGTCCTGAAGGCGGAGAGCCGGGCGTCCGCGTCGGCGATCGTGTATCACCGCACCTTCAACATTTATGAATATCCCCGAATCCGCTGGCGCTGGAAGGTGGAGGGGCTGGCGGACTGGGGCGACCCCAGGGAAAAGAGCCGGGACGATTATCCCATCCGGGTCTATGTGCTGTTTCCGTATGATCCCGCCACGGCCTCGCTGGCGGACCGCCTCATCTATGGCGCGGCCCGGGCGATCTACGGCAAATACCCGCCGCACAGCACCCTGAACTATGTCTGGACGGGTCATGACCTCCCCGGGAGGATCATCGTGAGCCCATACACCGACAGGGCGCGCATTGTCGTTCTCCAGAGAGGGACCCAGCGGGCGGGTCAGTGGGTGGACGAGTCGGTCCATGTGCTCGAGGACTACCGCAGGGCCTTCGGGGTCGATCCGCCGGCGACGGCGGGTCTTGCCATCATGAGCGATACGGACAACACCGGCGCGAGCGCATCGGCATACATGGAGTTCATCGAAGCCGGAAGCGCACGCTGACGCCCCGCCCAGGCTCTGGGCGCGGGGACGGCTGCCGCGGCGGAGAATCCCCTGTCCCCCTGGAGCGAGGCCCCGTTCCTCCCGAAGGCGCGGCGGTGATGGCGGGACTTTGCGGTTCCTCAGGGCCTCATCAGCAGCAGACTCAGCGCCATGACCAGCATCCCCGCCGAGAGTCCCAGCAGGCTGTCGTGTCCCTTGCCGTAGGCCCGGCTGGTGGGGAGCAGTTCGTCCAGGCTGATGTACACCATGATGCCCGCCACGCCGCCAAAGAGCACGCCCATGACCTGGGCCGGCACGCCTCCCGATTCTTCCCCCACCAACAGCCGGAGCAGCAGATAGCCGATCGCGGCCCCCACGGGCTCGGCCAGCCCGCTGAGCAGGGAATAGACAAAGGCTTTCCTGCGGTTGCCGGTGGCGTAAAATATCGGCACGGAAACGCTGATGCCTTCCGGAATGTTGTGCAGGGCGATCGCCAGGGCGATGGCCATGCCGACCGCCGGATCCTCGAGGGCGGCCAGGAAGGTCGCCATGCCTTCCGGAAAGTTGTGGACCGCGATCGCAGTCGCCGTGAAAAGCCCCATGCGCAGGAGACTTCTGTTCTTGCTCCGGTGGTCGTGGCTGCCGTGGACGTCAGTGGCCGCAGCCTCTGCCGCGGCGAAGTCCGGGAAGGGGGCCGAGGGGTTGTGCAGGGGCGCCGTCTCCTCCTCCGAGTGGGTCTCGTGCGGATTGGCCGCCGCCGGGATCAGATTGTCCACCAGACCGATGAAGAGCATGCCGCCGAAAAACGAGGCGGCGTTCAGCCATTGCCCCCAATATTCGCCGTAGGCGGCCGTCAGTGCACCGGACCCCTTGGCGAAGATCTCCACGAACGACACGTACAGCATGACGCCCGCGGAAAAGCCCGTGGCGACCGAAAGGAAGCGGTAGTTGGTTCGCCGGGCGGTGAAGGCGATGACGCTTCCGATGCCGGTGGCAAGCCCCGCGAAAAGCGTGATGCAGAGCGCGATCCAGATCTCCATCGCCCCTTCCGGTGGCCGGGGTCCCGCCCCGCAAGCACCTAACTAAAGAGCCCTTCCTTGCCGGGAGCACGGCCTGTCAGCGTAGGGCTTTGTCCACAGGACCCGAAGCGTGAATGTTAACGCCGGCGCGATCCGCCGAGTATGCTGCCCAGCACGCCGCGCAGAATCTGCCGGCCGATCTGGCTGCCCACGGTGCGGGCGGCCTGCTTGGCCATCGTTTCCAACATGCCCTGCCGCCGCTTGGTTCCCAAGAGCAGATCGCCCAGCATGCCGCGGCTTTCGGCCGGTTTCTCCGCCGGCCCGGCCTGATCCGATGCCGGTGACGCGTCTGCCTTGTCCTGGGCTCGCCGGCTCAGGATCTCGTGAGCCGATTCCCGGTTCACCGGGGTATCGTACTTGCCGCCGACCGGGCTGCGCATCCGCACCGCTGCCTGCTCGTCGGGCAGCACGGCCCCCATGCGGCAGCGGGGCGGGCAGATCATCGTGCGTTCCACCGGCATGGGCACCCCCTTCTCCTGGAGCGTGGAAACCAGGGCTTCGCCCACCCCGAGCTGGGATATGACCTGTGCGACGTTCAGCTTGGGGTTCGCGACGAAGGTTTCGGCGGCGGTCTTCACCGCCTTCTGGTCGCGCGGCGTGTAGGCCCGCAGGGCGTGCTGGATACGATTGCCGAGCTGTCCCAGGATCTCGTTCGGCACGTCG
>JBFMBA010000385.1:0-2317 GCA_040755475.1 Thermodesulfobacteriota bacterium | reverse complement strand
CTAAATTTAAAGACCTGACCCCGAAACGACAGCGAAGCGAGGAGGTGCAGGGTCGGAAAATGTCCAGCGTGAGGAGGGAACATGATTTTCAAAGCGCTCATAGAGAGGGAAAAGGAGGATATGGCCACTTATCCAGTTTCGGCGGCTGCAGTTTCAGATAAGGACAAACGATGAACTCTCCGACCCCGAACCGCCTTATCCACGAGAAGAGCCCCTACCTCCTCCAGCATGCAGAAAATCCCGTGGACTGGTATCCCTGGGGGGAGGAGGCATTCGACCGGGCGCGGAGGGATGACAGGCCGGTCTTCCTCTCCGTCGGATACTCCACCTGCCACTGGTGCCATGTAATGGCCCATGAATCCTTCGAGGATGAGGCGGTGGCCGCCCTCCTCAACGACGCCTTCGTCTGCGTCAAGGTGGATCGCGAGGAGCGGCCGGACATCGACGGGATTTACATGCGCTTCTGCCAGATGATGACCGGGGGCGGCGGCTGGCCGCTGACGGTCATCATGACGCCCGGCAAAAGGCCCTTCTTCGCGGCCACCTACATCCCGAAGGAGAGCCGCTGGGGACGGACGGGGCTCGTCGAGCTGATCCCGCGGATCCGAAACCTCTGGGAAACACGGCGCGGAGAGGTCGAAAGAGCCGCCGCTAAAACCGTTGCCGTGGCGACGCAGCACCGCAGCGAGCCGGGGGATCTGGATCCCACGGCGCTTTGCGACCGGGCCTTCGAGGAGCTCCAGGGTCAATTTGATGAGACCCACGGCGGCTTCGGCGACGCCCAGAAGTTTCCCATGCCCCATCAGCTCCTTTTTCTGCTCCGGCACGGGCGCCGGACCGGCGCGCCGGAGGCGCTCCGGATGGCCGAAGGGACGCTGGCGGCCATGCGCCGGGGGGGGATTTTCGATCATCTGGGCTACGGCTTTCACCGGTATAGTACGGACCGGCGATGGCTGGTTCCTCACTTCGAGAAGATGCTCTACGACCAGGCGCTTCTGGCGATGACCTACACCGAGGCCTTTCAGGCGACCGGGAACGAAGGCCATGCCCGGACGGTCAGGGAGACACTGGACTACGTCCTGGGCGACCTGCGCGCGCCCGAGGGGGGATTTTTCAGTGCCGAGGATGCAGACAGCGAAGGGGAGGAGGGACGTTTCTATCTCTGGCGGATGGAGGAGTTGCGCGGGCTGCTCGGGTCGGAGGAGCTCCGCCTGGCGGCGGCCGCTTTTTCGCCGGCTGACGGGGGTAATTTCGTCGATCCCGTCGATCCTGAGCGGCGCGGGGACAACATCCTGCACCTGTCCGGCCCGCCGGCCGCAATTGCCGAGGGGCTCGGACTGACCGAGACGGTGTTTCTGCAGCGGCTGGAGAAGGTCCGCCTCCGGCTCCTGGCCGCCCGGGGAAAGCGGGTACGTCCCCAGCGGGACGACAAGATCCTGACCGACTGGAACGGCCTGATGATCGCGGCGCTCGCCCGCGCGTCGCGTGTGCTCGACGAACCGCGGTATATGGAGGCGGCCCGGGCGGCGATCCGGTTTGTCCGCTCGCGGCTCAGGACGACGGAAGGCCGGCTTCTCCACCGCTTCTGCAAGGGGGAGGCGGCGGTGACCGCCGGCCTCGACGACCACGCCTTTCTGATATGGGGATTGATCGAGGCGTACGAGGCGGGCTTCGATGTCGAGGACCTGCGCGAGGCCCTTGCCCTGCAGGGGATCGTCGATCAGCACTTCCGCGATCCGGACGGAGGGTATTTCTTCACGCCCGACGACGGTGAACAGCTGCTTTTCAGGATGAAGGAAGGATATGACGGCGCCGTCCCCTCGGGGAACGCCGTGACGCTGATGAATCTGATCCGCCTCGGGAGACTGACGGGGGATCCCGGCCGGGACGCTGCGGCGGCGGCGCTGGGGCGCGCCTTTGCCGGATCGCTGCGGCAGGCCCCCTCGGCCCATGCCCAGTGGATGACCGCGCTGGAGCTGCTGGCGTCCCCTACCCGCGAGGTGGTGGTCGCCGGCCGGCCCGGGGGGGAAGACACACTCGCGATGCTGGCGGCACTCCGGCGAGCCTATCTTCCCAACCTGGCGCTTCTGTTCCGCCCGGATGGGGTCGACGACCCGCCGATAGCAGAGATCGCCCCCTTCACCCGCGAGATGCGGGCCGTCAAGGGCCGCGCCGCCGCCTATGTCTGCACCGGGTTTGCCTGCCGGCGTCCGGTGACCGATCCCCGGGAGCTGGAGGCACTACTCGACGAGCAGATAAATTGATAATGGGGGTCAGGTCTTTAAATTTAGCGTTTGCTCATAAAACGCTAAATTTA
>JBFMBA010000384.1:0-2349 GCA_040755475.1 Thermodesulfobacteriota bacterium | reverse complement strand
GTATCCATCATCAGACCGGGGTGGTCGGCCAGGAGTGCCCCGAAGGCCTCGTACTCCAGGGCGCCCATGTGGGCCACGATGGCCGGAAGCCCGGGATAGCGGGCGAGGAGGCGGCGAAAGGGGAGAACGCCCACGAACTCGTTGCCCACCGGGCCCGTGCCCACATGGAGGAGGAGCCGCTTTCCCCTTTCCATGACGAGCTCGTAGAGGGGCAGGAGCCGGCTGTCATCGGGGAAGAAACGCTGCACGAGGAGCTGCAGCTTGAATCCGAGAATCCGGGGGTGGTCGAGGAGCGATTCGGCCATCGCCAGACCGTCGTCGTCCCCGGGGTGAAAAGCCGCGAAGCAGTAAAGGTTGGGGGTATGATCCAGGACGCTGAGGTTCCAGTCGTTCAGTCCCCGGGCGACCCCGGGCCGGTGGGCGTAATTGGAATACACCGACGTGCCGACGCCCCGCTCCTGCAGATATGCCAAACTCTCGCGCCAGTAGAGGGGGTGGAGGACGTTCCAGCCGTAGTCGGCCATGAACTGCCGCCGGATCGCGTCGAAGAGCCTGTCCGGGAAGAGGTGGACGTGGAAGTCCACGATCGGACCGGGCAGGCGGCCGGGGCCGGGCACGGGCCCTCTCACATCTCTCCGGCCTTGCCCGCCTTCTTCGCCCGCTTGGCCTCTTTTTTCTCTTTCAACGTTTTGGAAGGTTTTTTCTTGGCTTCTTTTTTGACGTCCTTGTCCTTGCCCATGATGCCTCCTTCTTGGTCGTTGGATTGCGTTGGGAAATTCCATACGCGAGACGGCCCTTTTTCGCAATCAAAATCTTTTTCTGGCGCTCCCGTCCTGCGGCGCTTTGCTCCACAAAGAGCGGTCTGTTGCTGAAAGGGTCCCTTTTGGTGTGGTACATGAGCGTGGAGATCGTCGAGGGGGTGGGGGTGAAGATCTGGACCTGCCGGGGATGGATGGCAAGCTCCCGCTGGGCGAAGCGGCGGAGCGCCTCCATATCCGCGGCGGTGCAGCCGGGATGGGCGGCGATCAGATAGTAGGTGAGAAACTGCTCCTTGTCTGCCTCGGCGGTGAGCCGCCGGAAGCGATCGCGGAACTCGACCAGGCCGCGGCGGCCGGGCTTCCCCATGCAGGCCAGGACCCGCTCCTCCGAGTGTTCGGGGGCAATCTTCATCTGGCCCGAGAGGTGGTGGCGGACCAGGTCCCGCAGATAGGGGATCCCCTCCTTCCGGTCGGCCAGGACCAGGTCGTACCGGATGCCGGAGGCTACGAACGCCCCCCTGACGCCCGGTATCTGCCTGAGCTTCCTGAGCAGGGACCGCTGGCGGCCGTGGTCGGGGCGGAGCGACGGGCAGACGGCGGGGTGCAGGCAGCGCTTTTCGGGGCAGGCTCCCCGGAGACGCTTTTTCCCGCATTCGAAGCCGTACATGTTGGCCGTCGGCCCCCCCACATCGAGGATATACCCCTTGAAGCCGGGGAGGGCGGTGAGCCTTTCCGCCTCGCGGAGGATCGATGCCTCGCTCCTCGAGCTTACGGTCCCCCCTTCGTGCACGGCGATCGCGCAGAAGTGGCATTCCCCGTAACATCCCCTGTGGGTGGGCAGGGAAAAGCGGATCGTCTCCAGCGCCCGCACCGGGCCCCTGCTTCGGTCATGGGGGTGGACGTCCCGCTCGAAGTCCATCCCGTGCACCTCGTCCATCTCCGCTTCGGAAAGCGGCGGCATGGGAGGATTGTGGATGATCCAGCGCGCATCCTGGCGCTGGCAGAAGGCCTGCGCCGTCCGGTGGTCCTGGTTCCGGTAAAAGCCGAGAAACATCTCCGAGAAGGCCGCCGGGTCAGCCGCCGCCGCCTCGTAGGAGGGGAGCTCGAGGATGCCCGGCACCTTTTCCGGGGCGATGGCGCACAGCCCCCTCAAATCCGAAACGGACCTTCCCCCTTTGATCCTGGCGGCGAGCTCCAGCACGGTCTTTTCCCCCATGCCGTAGACGAGCAGGTCCGCCTGGGCGTCGATCAGGATAGAGCGGCGGACGCGGTTCGACCAGGCGTCGTAGTGGGCGATCCGCCTCAGGCTCGCCTCGATGCCGCCCAGCACGATGGGCCTGTTCCGGCCGAACCGGCGGCGAATCAGGTTGGCGTAGACGATGACCGCCCGGTCGGGGCGCCGGGTGTTCATCCCCCCGGCGGTGAAATCGTCCCGGCTGCGCCGCTTCCCCGAGGCGGTGCGGTTGGCCACCATCGAGTCGATGCAGCCGCCCGTCACGCCCCAGAAGAGGGCCGGTTCGCCCAGCCGGGCGATGTCGTCGGTGTCCGCTTCGGGCTGGGCGATGATGCCCACGCGGTATCCGGCCTTGAG
>JBFMBA010000383.1:0-8900 GCA_040755475.1 Thermodesulfobacteriota bacterium | reverse complement strand
CGACATGCTCACCCGCATGGTCGCTGATATGGGATATTCCACGACCACCGCGGCGACAGGGAAAGATGCCCTCGCACGCCTGCAGGAACAACCTGCCGACATCGTGCTCCTTGATCTGACGATGCCCGAGATGGATGGTTTTGAGTTTTGCCAGGCCGTCCAAGCCGGTGCGCATTCGAGAGACCTGCACATCATCATCACCTCGGCCCGCGATACATTGGAAGAAAAGGTGAAAGGCCTGTCGCTCGGGGCAGCGGATTATCTGACGAAGCCTTTCAGTCTCATCGAGCTCCAGGCCCGCATCAAAGTCGGCGAGCGTATCGTTCGCTATCAGAAGACACTGCGGGAGCAGCAGAGCCTGCTCGAACAACTGGCCAGACAGGACGCCCTCACGGGGCTTGCAAACCGGCGCTGCTTTGATGAACGCGCCCGGGAAGAAGCGGTTCGTGCAAAGCGCTATCGCCATCCCTTATCCTTGCTGCTGGCTGATCTGGACCATTTCAAGTCAATCAACGATACCCACGGGCATGCTTTCGGGGATACGGTCTTGAGGGAAGTGGGACAGACATTCTTCCGCTATTGCCGGGCTACTGACCTTTGTGCACGATATGGCGGTGAAGAATTCGTTATCCTGCTGCCGGAAACAGGCCTCGAAGACGCCCGGAATGTTGCGGAGCGATTGTGCAGCGCGGTGAGGAGTCTGGTATTCCACCCGCCGCAAAACCGGATACACATCACCGTGAGTTTTGGAGCCGCATCCATGGATCCCGACTATCGGGGGTCAATCGAAGGAATACTCGAACAGGCAGACCAGGGGCTCTACCAGGCAAAGCGAAGCGGCAGAGACAGGGTCGCCGTGCATGCGAGCGAATAACCTGCGGCCAGCGACAGGGACCGGGACGATAGACGCAGCCGCCGCGGCAAACGAACAGAGGTCCAACGACTCAAGGAGCTACAGAAGCCGACCAGAGAATCCATCACGTCGCCCATGGCTCCGTAAACAGTGCTTGCTCCGAATTGCATTGCCGATCGCGTCAGAGCGGGGGCCGCGTCGTCCGACCGGGATAGTAAAGCGCAAGCCTGGCAGAGCGTGAACGCCCTTAGAATCCTCTTGACAGGGGATGATCCACATTCGTATACTTGTGCCGATAATCCCGTCCCGGCCCTGTGGACCGGATCCGGGTCCGTTCCGACGGGGGTGTCCGCAGCCGGACCGGCATGAGGGTGACGCCACGGTGACCTCCGGGGACGGTCACTCACGCCGCGGAAGGGTTCAGAGTAGGATGACCGATGTTTCTGCCCGATTTTGACTACCACGCACCCGAAAGCCTCGCCGAGGCGATCGACCTGCTCGCGCGGCTCGGGCCGTCCGCGCGGGTTCTGGCCGGCGGCACGGATATTCTGGTGAAGATGAAAAACGGCCTTGCGGCGCCCGCCGCGCTCGTGTCGCTCAAGAACCTGCACGAGCTGCGCCGGATCCGCTGGGACGCCGACCGGGGACTGGTGATCGGCGCCCTGGCCACCCACAACGAGATCTGCCACTCCCCGGTGGTGCAGGAGCGTTTTCTTTCGATTTCCGAGGCCGCCCACAAGCTCGCCAACAACCAGGTCCGCAACCGGGGGACGATCGGCGGGAACCTCGTCAATGCAATCCCCTCGGCCGACCTGCCCCCGATCCTCATCACACTGGGGGCATCGGTCACGCTGGCCGGCGCCGACGGCAGCCGCACCCTGCCCCTGGAGGCCTTCTTCACGGGCGTCTCCTGCTGCGCGCTCAAACCGGCAGGCGAGATCCTCACCGAGGTGGCGATCCCCCCCCAGGCGACCACGGGCAGCACCTACCTCAAGTTCGGTCTGCGTCGGTCAGGCGCGCTGGCGGTCGTGGGGGTGGCGGCGGCGGTCACCATGGAAGGCGACCTGGTGCAGGACGCCCGGATCTGCCTGGGCGCCGTCTACAGGACGCCGACACGGGCGGTCCAGGCAGAAAAGGTACTCATCGGCCAGCGATGGACCGACGATCTGCTCGAGCAGGCCGGCCGTACGGCGGTCGGCTGCTGCCTGCCGATCTCCGACATCCGGGGATCCGCCGAATACCGCCGTGACCTGGTGCGGATCTACACCCGCAGGGCATTGAGGCGCGCGATCACGCAGGGGCACGGATAGGAGGGCGCGGTGCAAGCGATCACAGACAAGCAGGGCGTCAAGCGATACCTCATCCACATCACCGTAAACGGCGACCAGTACTCGCCCGTGATCAAGGCCAACACGCTTCTGGTGAACCTGCTGCGCGACGGGCTCGACCTCACGGGCACCAAGAAAGGCTGCGAGCTGGGCGACTGCGGCTCGTGCACCGTACTGATGGACGGCAAACCCGTCGATTCCTGCCTGGTGCTCGCCCTGGAGGCCGACGGCTGCGAGATCATCACCATCGAAGGTGTCGCCCGGCACGGAGAGCTAGACCGGCTGCAGCGCGCGTTCATCGACAACGCCGCCATCCAGTGCGGGTACTGCACGCCCGGGATGATCCTCTCCGCCAAGGCGCTCCTCGCGGGGAACCCCCACCCCACCGAGCCGGAAGTGCGGGCGGCCATCTCCGGCAATCTCTGCCGGTGCACGGGCTACGTGAACATCGTCAAGGCCGTCCTCGAAGCGGCGGAGGTGAAACCATGAGCCGACCTGCCCCGTCAGACCTGAAGCCGGGCGCACGCCCCTACAGGCACCCCGGACTGCCCGAGCCCGCCGACAAGGACTACGCCGTCATCGGCAAGAGCAAACCCAAGATCGACGGGCGCGAGAAGGTGACGGGCCAGGCCCGCTACACGGCGGACCTGAAGTTCCCCAACATGCTCTATGGCAAGATCCTCACCAGCCCGCACGCCCACGCGCGCATCCTGGCCATCGACACGTCGGAAGCGGAAAAGATCCCCGGGGTGAAGGCGGTGATCACCCACAAGGATGTGCCCTCGCTGAAGTACGGCATTTCTCCGGCGCGCTGGGATGAGAACATCTTCTGCATCGACACGGTCAAATTCGTCGGCGACAAGGTGGCCGCGGTGGCCTGCCTCGACGAGGAGACCTGCTACAGGGCCCTCAGGGCGATCCGGGTGGAGTATGAGGTGCTTCCCGCGGTCCTGGACCCGCTGCACGCCATGGACGAGGATGCGCCGCAGATCCACCCCGAATACCCGCGGAACCTCAACACCGAGATCCACCAGGATTTCGGAGACGTGGACGGGGCGCTCCGGAAGGCCGACTACGTCCGCACGGACCTGTTCATCGGCAACCGCACCTACCAGGCGCCGCTGGAGCCGCACACCGCCACCTCGATCTGGCAGGAGGGCAAGCTCACCGTCTACTCGAGCACCCAGTCGCCCCACTACTTCCAGTATTACATCGCCCGGGAGTTCGGGCTCCCCATGGGCGACGTGCGCGTCATCAAGACCTACGTGGGCGGCGGTTTCGGCGGCAAGCTGGAGCCTACAGGCCTCGAGTTTGCAGGGGCGGTGCTCGCCCGCCTGACCGGGCGGCCCGTGAAGATGTTCTACGACCGGGCCGAGATGTTCGCCCACAACCGGGGCAGGCACCGACAGTACATGAAGCTCACCACCGGCGTCAGCGCCGAGGGGCGCATCCTGGGGGTGCATGCCGACTTCATCATGGACGGCGGCGCGTACACCAGCCTGGGCATCGCCACCGCCTACTACGCCGGGGCGATGCTCACCCTTACCTACGACTTCGAGAACTACCGCTTCGACATGCACCGGGTCTACACCAACCTGCCGGCCTGCGGGGCCCAGCGGGGGCACGGCGCGCCGCAGCCCCGCTACGCCTTCGAGGCCCACCTGGACAACATCGCCAAGGACCTCGGCATCGACCCGCTGGAGATCCGCCTGCGCAATGCGCGCAAGCCCAACACCGTCACGCCGAACGCCTTCGCCGTGAACTCCTGCGAGATGACTGCCTGCCTCGAGCAGGCCCGGGATCTCTCGGGCTGGGCGGACAAGAAGGGCCGGCTGCCCGCCGGCCGCGGCATCGGCGTCGCCACGGGCAGTTTCGTCTCCGGCGCCGGCTACCCCATCTACCGGACCGACCTGCCCCACGCCGCCGCGATGATCAAGGTCGCCGAAGACGGCACCGCCGCGACGCTTTACACCGGGGCGACGGACATCGGCCAGGGCTCCGACACGATCCTCTGCCAGATGGCCGCCGAGGCGATGGGCTACACCTACGAGCAGATGAAGATCGTGGCCGCCGACACGGAGACCACCCCCCACGACTTCGGCGCCTACGCCAGCCGGCAGACCCTCATGTCGGGGGCGGCCGTGAAGGAGGCGGGAGAAGAGGTCAAAAAGCAGCTCCTGGAGATGGCGGGCGAGATGCTCGATCTTCCGCCCGAGGGGCTCGACGTCCGCCTGGGCCGGATCGCAGCGAAGGACCGCCCGGAGATCACCCTCACCTTCGAAGAGGCGGCGCGCGCCTTTTTCGTGAAGAAGGGCCCCCTGACGGGCCGGGGATCCTACGCCCCCCCGAAGCTCGGCGGCACGTTCAAGGGCGCCCCGGTGGGGACATCGCCGGCATACAGCTTCGCGGCCCAGGTCTCGGAAGTACAGATCGACGAGGAGACGGGAGAGGTAACCGTGCTGGACGTGTGGGACGTCCACGACTGCGGCCAGGTGATCAACCCCGCGCTGCTCCACGCCCAGGTGCACGGGGCCCTGTACATGGGGATGGGCGAGTCGATCTGGGAAGAGGTCCGCTTCGACGCCCAGGGCAGGATCCTGAACCCGACGCTGGGCGAGTACCGCATCCCCACCGCGCTCGACATGCCCCGCGTGCACTCGTCGATCGTCAAGAGCTACGAGCCGGCGGGCCCCTGGGGCGTCAAGGAGGTGGGCGAGGGGGCCACCCTCCCCACGATGGGCTGCTTCCGCAACGCCATCTTCGATGCCATGGGCGTCTCGGTGAACAGCCTGCCCCTCACGCCGGAGAAGGTGTGGGCCGCCCTGCGCGAAAAGCGAAAGGCCGACGGCGAGGACATCTGGGATCCGATGGCCTGCGAGTGCTTTGTCGAGTGAGCGGGGTCGCGGCGCGGATTCCCAGGAAGGCTCGACCGGCTTGCACCCCGAGAAAGACGATTCCTCGACGCGGAAGTGAAGACCGCATTATTTTCGATCTTCCACCTTCACTTCCATCGCGATGCGACCCCACCCGCCGCACCGGACACCCACATCAAAGCAACCCACACGGTTGAATCTCATCGTGTTTGGATCTACACCGGCGTAAAACAATTCATTGGCGACATAGATCGGTCCGGACAGGGCGCTCAAGGCATGAATGCATATGCGCTTCGGATTCAATTTGGTGATCAGGTTGCCCGATCCGTCAAAATAGAACCGATCACCGACTTGATGCTGGCTGTTGCATCCCTGGGACGCGACGACCTGGGCTACAATCGTTTTTTGCATCAACGCGGGCGCTTTGGATAGTATGTCTGCATTTCTCGGATTGCTGAAAAACAGATCCGCCTCATGATCATCGTAGCCCAAGTGCCTCTGAACGAATGTACGGACGGGGTCTTCCATCTACTGCCTCCTTGTCATGAGTATAACACGACCACCAGCCGGCGGGTGTACGCTGGCCGGATGGACCGATGAGCGACGGGGGTGTTGGCTACATCAATGGATCAGTCGCACCGTGAGATCCGATCCGAAAACGCATGACGGGATATCATTTTGTTGCGCCTGAATCTTCCCGGATAGATGCTATGCCGGCGACGCGGGTTCGACGGAAGTCGGGGGGAACGCGAGCGCTTCGGTCAAGAAATAGGCCGCCTGGAGCGCCTCGGTCGGGCAGAGCGGAAAACAGGCCTTGCACTGCCAGCACTCCCTGGCGGCAATCTCAGGAATGAAGCTGATCTCCCGCCTCGCCCCCCTCTCCACGAAGGCGATCGCGTTCGATTTCTTGACCTCGGCGCAGTACCTGACACACAGCCCGCACAGGATGCAGAATGAGGGCTCCTTTTCAAAGCGGGCCTTATCCGCTCCGTACTGGCGGGCCAGATCCCGCAGCGCCGGCGCATCGGGGGCATGGGCCAGCAACAGCTCCAGCAGCATCTTGCGGATCTTATCGACCTTCTCGGTCCGGGTCCTGACCACCAGTCGCGGCGCCACCGGGTAGAGGCAGGCGGCAACGAGAGTTGTCCTCCCCCGCACCTCCGCTTCCACCGTACAGATCCGGCATCCGCCGTAAGGCTCCAGATTCCCCTCGTGGCAAAGCGTCGGGATGGATATGCCCGCGCTTCGGGCCGCCTCCAGAACGGTCATCCCTTCCGCCGCCTTGACTTCCCTGCCGTCGATCTGTAAAAGGATTTCACTCATCTTTTTTACTCGCTGACTCTGTTGGGCGATCTCGCAATACGTCGAAAAAACCCCTGAATATGGGACGGCTTCGTAAAAAGGCCGCAGGCAAGGCGTGCGAAATCCGAGGAGTGAGGCGTACTGTGCCGTACGCCGCAGCGACGAGGATGAAGCACAACGCTGCATCCGGCCTTTTTACGAAACCGTCGTGTTTGACTCATATTCATTCCTGAAATAGCGCAGGGTGCCCAGCAGCGGGTCCGAAGCCGTTTTCCCCAGGGCGCACAGCGAGGCCGCTCCCGTGACCGCGGCGATCTCCTCCAGAAGCGCGATGTCGCCCGCGCGTCCCCGGCCTTCGCTGATGCGGGTCACGATCTTGAGCATCTGCCTGATCCCTTCGCGGCAGGGAACGCACTTGCCGCATGACTCCGCACTGAGGAAGCCGAGGAAAAACCGGGCCACATCGACCATGCGGGTCTCTTCGTCCAGGACGAGCATGGCCCCCGCCCCGAGCGGAGCGCCCAGTTCGGCCAGCGCATCGAAATCCAGCGGGGTGTCGAGAAGACGCTCCGGAATCGTGCCCCCCATCGGCCCGCCGAAGTGCACCGCCTTGAGCTTCTTCCCGTTCGGAATCCCGCCGCCGATGCCGTAGACGATCTCGCGCAGCGGGGTGCCGAAGGGCACCTCCACGACCCCGGCGTTGACGATGTTCCCCGACAGGGAGATGAGCTTGGTCCCCTTGCTCCCCTCGGTCCCGATGCCGGCATACCACCCGGCACCCCGGCTGATGATCAGGGGCACGTTGGCCCAGGTTTCCACGTTGTTCAGGTTGGTCGGCCTGTCCCAGACCCCCTTCACCGACGTGCGGATGTATTTGGGTCGGGGCTCGGGCGCCTTTCCCTCGATGGACCGCATGAGCGCGCTGGACTCGCCGGAAACGAATATCCCGATGTCCAGATGCACCTCGACGTCGAAGGCGAACCCGGAACCCAGGATATTGTCACCCAGAAGCCCGTACGCACGCGCCTGGGCCAGGGCGGTGTCGACCGCCTGCCGCAGACGGGGAGAGTCGTGGCGGGTGTAGATGAATCCCCGATGGGCGCCGATCGCGTAAGCGCCGATGATCAGGCCCTCCAGCACGCTGTGCGGATTCCCCGCAAGGAGGGCCCGATCCATGAACGCCCCGGGCTCCCCTTCGTGGCCGTTGACGATGACGTACTTCTCCTCCCCGGGGGCGTTGCGGGCGGTCTCCCACTTCAGGCCGGCGGGGAATCCGCCGCCGCCCCGGCCGCGCAGGCTGGCCTTCTTGACCTCTTCGAGGACCTGCTCGGGGCTCATCTCGAACAACGCCTTGGCGAGCGCGGAATACCCGCCGAGCGCCAGATAGTCATCGATGCTTGCGGGATCGATCCGGCTGTTGTTGCCCATCAGGTGCCGCGTCTGCCCCCTGTAGAAGGGGATTTCGGACTGATGCGCCGCCCGCTCGCCGGTGGCGGGATCGGTGTAGACCAGGCGGTCGATCACCTTCTTTCCGATCACCGTCCGGGCGACGATTTCCGGGACATCTGCCGGCGTCACCCCGATGTAGGCGATCTCTTCGGGGTGGATGACCACGTGGGGCCCCTTTTCACAAAAGCCGTGGCAGCCCGTCACCCGGACATGGACGCGGTCTGTTGCGGATTGTTTTCCGATCTCCTCTTCAAAAGCCTCGACCAGCCGGTCGCTGCCCGGGGCGAGACAGCCGGCACCCCCGCACAGGGCGATGCAGGGTCTGTCCACATCTCCGCTCGAGCAGAGCGTCCCCCTGTGTCTTTCCAGGTCGGCGGCCGAATTCATTCTGGGCATCCTCTTCCCCTCATCGTGACGGCTTCGTAAAAAGCCCGGATGCTGCGTTGCGCTTCGTCCCTCGTCGCTGCGGCGTACACAAAAGTACGCTTCACTCCTCGGGATTCGTGCGTCTTGCCTGCGGGCTTTTTACGAAGCCGTCCAGGTTCAAGACTCTTGCGACTTTTTACGTGGTCGTCAATCGCAGTCCTTCAGCAGCGCTTCCACATCGCCCGGCGCGATCCTGCCGTGGTGTTTCCCGTCCACGAGGATCTCCGGTCCCCAGGCACAGGAGCCGAGGCAGTTGCCCGTCTCCAGGCTGAACCGCGCATCCGGGCCCGTTTCCCCGGGTCCGATGCCGGTCAGGTCCCGAACCCGCTCCAGGAGACGTCCCGAACCGCGGACGTGACAGGAGGAGCCGGTGCACACATGGATCTCATGACGTCCCCTGGGCATCAGGCTGAAGGTTTTGTAAAAGGTCACGATATGCAGTATCTCGCTCAGAGGCACGTCCAGCCTCCGGCTGACCCGCTCCAGCGCTTCCCTGGGAAGCCAGCGGTTTTCGTGCTGAATCTCCATCAGCACCTGGATCACCCAGCGGGCGTCGCCCCCGACTCTGTCGATGATCGCGTCGATTTTCTCCTTCTCCATGACCCTCGATCCTCACCCGAACTGCGTTGACCGTTTACCCCCTGCCCGCTCACCCACCGAGGCGGGGGA
>JBFMBA010000382.1:0-9344 GCA_040755475.1 Thermodesulfobacteriota bacterium | reverse complement strand
TTTGCCCTCGCCCGCTGGTTCGGCCTCCCCTTTGTGGAAAGAATGATCAGCCCGCGGATCATCAAGAAGTACGACTATTTCATGGAACACCGGGGGCTGCTCGTCACCTTCATTCTTTTTGTGATCCCCGGGTTTCCCAAGGACGCCCTCTCTTACCTGATAGGCCTGAGCCACATGAAGACCGCCTCCTTTCTCGTCGTTTGCACCACCGGGCGCCTGCTGGGGACGCTCATGCTCTCCATCAGCGGCAACTACGCCCGGAACGACCAGAATTATGCGGTGGTGATCATTCTCGGAATCAGCGCGTTGATCCTGCTTCTGGCCTATTTTTACCATGACGAACTTCTCGCACTGGTGAGGAAAAAGAGAGACACGGTTTGAGGCCTGTCCCTCTCCCGCCGCGTCTTTAAGGAGGTGGATGCAATTGGAATGGCTTTTCAGTGATCTTGTGATCATTCTGGTGCTGATCCTGATCAACGGGTTTTTTTCCGGCTCCGAGTTGGCCGTTGTTTCAGCCCGCAAGAGCCACATCGCGAGCCTTGCCGCGGCCGGCAATCAGAAAGCCCAGCTCGTTGAAGCGATCCAGAAGGATCCTCACCGTTTTCTGGCGACGGTTCAGGTGGGCGTCACCATCGTCGGTTCACTCGCGTCGGCCGTCGGCGGTGCAGCGGCGATCCGGTCGATCAAACCCCTGCTGCAGGACGTCCCCGTCCCCTTCATCCAGCATTCGGCGGAACCCCTCGCCATCGCCATTGTGGTGATCGTCATCTCCTATTTCTTCCTCATCCTGGGCGAGCTGGCCCCGAAAACCATCGGCCTTCAGTATGCCGACCGGATGGCCCTGGGTGTCGTCAAACCGATCCATCTTCTGTCGAAGATCGCCGTCGTCGCGGTCCGGTTTCTGACTCTGTCCAACCGGGCCGTCCTTTCGATTCTGGGCATCAAACCCAGAGAAGGGCACGCCTTCGTCACGCGGGAGGAGGTGCAGCAGTTTCTCTCCCAGGGGAGCGAGGCCGGCGCCCTGACCGAAACCGAGCACCGGTATATCGAGAACATCTTCGAGTTCACCCATACCTCGGTCCGCGAGGTCATGGTGCCCCGGACCCGGATCGTCGCCCTGAACCTCGACCTGTCCCGGGAGGAAATGCTCCGCACCGTTCATGATCACATGTACACGCGTTATCCGGTCTATCGGCACGACCTCGACCACGTCATCGGCTTCGTTCACACCAAGGACATTTTTCTGGGACAAATGTGCACGGACACCGATTTCGACATTTCCAAGATCATCCGCACCCCTCTTTACGTCCCGGAAGGGAAGAAGGTCAGCAGTCTGCTGAAGGAGATGCAGCGCAAGCGCGTGCAGCTCGCGCTGGTGGTCGACGAATACGGAACCATGAGCGGGCTGGCCACGACGGAGGACCTTCTCGAGGAACTGGTCGGGGAGATCGAGGATGAGCATGATGAGGGCGAGGTGCGGCGGGTCCAGAAGTTCCCCGACGGGAGCCTGCTGGTGGACGCCCTGATCCCCGTCAACGACATCGAGGACCTGCTCGGGGTGGATCTGGGGGATTTTCTCCCCTACTATACGCTGGCCGGGCTGATCCTGGACCGGCTGGGGCGTTTCCCGGAAAAGGGGGAAACCCTGGAGTGGCAGGATTTCCTCCTCACCTGCGAGGAGGTGACCCAGAACGCCATCATCAAGGTGAAGATTTCGCGGATCGAAAAGCCGGCAGCCGGCACTTCCCCTCAGTAAAGTCTTTACGCACGTGAAAATCGTGATCCCTCCGCGCGCTGGACATTTTTCGACCCTGCTCCTCCTCGCTTCGCTGCAAAGACGAAACTCGCGCTTTGCGCTCAAACAGCCGTCCTTGCGGGCGCTGCGCTGCGGGGGCAGGGGGCCCCGAAAAATCTCCCATGCGCGCTTTCGGGATCCGATTTTCAATTTGTTACGAGGATTTGTTACAGTGAACAAACGGGGATGACACCTTCGGCGCTACCGCCTCGTAGAAAATCTATAACGTCGTGAAAGTGGGACGGCTTCGTAAAAAGGCCGCAGGCAAGGCGCGCGAAACCCGAGGAGTGAGGCGTACTGTACCGTACGTCGCAACGACGAGGGAGGAAGCGCAACGCAGCATCCGGACTTTTCACGAAGCCGTCGGCGCTACCGCCGGAGGCGCGGATCCAGCGCGTCGCGGATCCCCTCGCCCAGCAGGTTGTAACCCAGGACGGTGACCAGGATGGCAAGCCCCGGGTAGAGGGAGAGCCACCAGGCAATATCGATGTTGTCCTTTCCCGCCGTGAGGATGTTTCCCCAGCTGGGCGTCGGCGGCTGGACGCCGATGCCCAGGAAGCTCAATGCCGACTCCGTGAGGATCGCCCCCGCCACGCCGAGGGTCGCCGACACGAGGACCGAGGCCATGGCGTTGGGCAGGATGTGGAGAAAGATGATCCGCAAGTCGCCGGCGCCGATCCCCCGTGCCGCCTGGACAAAGTCCCGCTCCTTGAGGGCGATGAAGTCCGCCCGGACGAGCCGCGTCACCCCCATCCAGCCCGTCAGGCCGATAACGATCATGATGTTCCAGATGGAAGGCTCGAGGATCGCGATCACCGCCAGAATGAGAAAAAAAGCGGGAAAGCAGAGCATGATGTCCACGAAACGCATGATGACCGCATCCACCCAGCGGCCGTAATACCCCGCGAGCGCGCCGAGGATCGTCCCGATCAGGATGGCGATCCCCGTCGCGACGAATCCCACCTTGAGCGAGATCCCCGCCCCCCAGATCATCCGCGAAAGGACGTCCCGCCCGAGCGGGTCCGTCCCGAAGGGATGGGTGCCCGAGGGGGGCATGAGGACCTGCTTGAGGTCGATCGCGTTCGGATCGTAGGGGGCGAGCCAGGGCGCCAGCAGCGAAACCACAAACAGCGTGAATACGCAAACGCTCCCGGCCACAGCCGGCCCGTTCCGCATGAATCGTTTCAAAAAATCCCTTCCCATCGCCGCCCCCTCAGGAAACCCGGATCCGCGGATCGGCGGCGGCATAGGAGACATCCGCGAGAAGATTCCCCAGCAGGGTGAGCACCGCGCCGATGAAGAGGATCCCCATGACCACCGGGTAGTCGCGCGCCATGACGGCCATATAGAAAAGCTGGCCCATCCCCGGAATGGCGAAAATCGTCTCGAAAATCACGCTCCCCCCGATGAGACCCGGAACGGACAGCCCGAGGATCGTGATGACCGGGAGCAGCGCGTTTCTCAGCGCGTGCCGGTAGATGACGACCCGCTCGGGGAGTCCCTTGGCCCTGGCCGTCATGATGTAATCCTGCCGGACGACCTCCAGCATGTTCGCGCGCATGTACCGCGACAATCCCGCCAGCCCGCCGAACGCCGACAGCACGACCGGCAGGATCAGATGCTTCACCAGATCCCAAAACGCCATCCCCGGCGGGAGATATTCGTAATTCAGCGAACGGATACCCGAAATGGGAAGCCAGCCCAGGTGGACGCCGAAGAGGATCATCAGCAGGAGGGCGAGCCAGAAGGTCGGGACGGCGAAGCCGATGAACACGAACACCCCGGTGATCCGGTCGAAGAGGGAGTCCTGGCGGACGGCGGAAACCACACCCAGGGGGATGGCAACCGCGAAAATGAGCAGCATCGAAAGGACATTCAGGAGGATCGTGATCGGCAGCCGCTCCAGGATCTTGTCCGCCACCGGCCGGCGGTCCGTCGAAAAGGAGATCCCCAGATCCAGCACCGCCAGCCTGCCCACCCAGATGAGGTACTGCTCGTGGAGCGGCTTGTCCAGGTCGTACATCGACCGGAGCCGCTCTTTCATCTCCAGCGAGGCGCGCGGGTTCATCTGGGTCTGCAGGTCGGTGGGGGATCCCGGCGCCAGGTGCATGACGGCAAAACAGATGATCGTGATCCCGATCAGAAGCGGGATCATGAAGAGAAGTCGCTTGGCGATGTAGCGAAGCATATTCCCCTTCCGGCCTCACCGCGGAAACGGTGTCTTCACAGACTCTCCAGCAGGTTCATCGTCCGGATGTTTTCCAGCATCCGTCGCAGGCCCCTCTCCGAGTGCGCCTCGACGGTGAGGATCGGCTTGAGCTGCCTGCGGCGGATCAGCGCCAGGAAATCCCGAAAGGGGAAATTCCCTTCGCCCACCGGCAGGTGCTGGTCCATCGTTCCGTCGTTGTCATGGAGATGGATCTGGCCCAGGCGGTCGCCGAGTGTTTCCATCCATTCCGCGTAAGGCGCGCTTCCGAAGGTGTTGGCATGGCCCGTGTCGAAACAGAAACGGACATGCGGCGAGTCGATCGCATCAAAGAGCGGCCGGAGCTGATGGGGTCCCCGCTCGTACACAT
Source organism: Thermodesulfobacteriota bacterium (assembly GCA_040755475.1). Lineage (GTDB taxonomy): Bacteria > Desulfobacterota > Syntrophia > Syntrophales > UBA5619 > JAKAFS01. The sequence goes on along the minus strand of JBFMBA010000382.1, from coordinate 4,973 downwards.
TCTCCAGGGTGATGACCGTTTCCGTCCCCTGGACGGTCCCGATCAGGTCGTTCCATGTTTCAACGCTGTTGGCGAGCCACTGCGCTTCGCCGGAAACATAGTACCTCTCGTCGTATGACGGATGGCAGACGATGGAGCGCGGCCGGAACAGGGGAACCAGTTCGAAGACACGGCGGAGCCTTTCCACGGTCACCCGCCGGATCATCGGATCGATGGCCCCCGGCCGCAGATCCAGGAAGGGGGCATGGAATGTAACGGAAAGCCCCTCGCCGGCCAGCCGGTCCCCTATCTCCCTGAACTCGGTCCGCCCAAAACGGTCGAGGTCGAGATGGTTGAAGGCGATCTCCGGGTTGATCCCTTCCCTGACCACCATCGGCAGCAGCTTTTCCTTCAAAAGGTAGAACGGCACATGAACCTGTATTTTTTTCAGTATGTCGTGCATGTCGGTCTCGCTGTTCACAGGATGTACCGTTCCGTTTACCATATGCGGTCTCCTTTCACAACCCGCACCCGCCGGCGCCCGGATCCGCAAGCGCGCCGGACCGGATCCCCCATACCCCTCCCGGGGGCGGAAATCATCGCGGGGCAAACCGTCGACCCCGCCCCGGGGAACACCGGCACCGGCAGGCGGAAGCCTTTTCAGTCAACCACGATCCCTTGAACCGCGCTTCCCGGACTCCCTCCCGGCAGCCGGGGGCCGTTGCCCTTCGATCCCGGCAGGCACCCCCCTGTCCTTGCGGAAGGAGAACCGGACATCCCCGTGCCCGGCGGCGCCGGATCGCCATTGACAGGTCCGGCTTCTTCTGATAAGGTGAAAGCCCATAGATTCTTGAAATCTCAGGGAAGGTGAACGGTTACCGGAGGGGTCTTCCGGAACAGGAAAGGGTGGTGGATTGACGAAAAAAAAGGAGCCCGATTCCCGACAGAGGGCGCTTCTGTGCCTCAACGCATCGCTGGAGAAGAAGGCGACTGACGTGGTCCTCCTCAACGTCAAGGAGATCTCCGCCTTTGCCGACTATTTCATCATCTGCAGCGGCGCCTCGGACCGGCAGGTGCGGGCCATCGCCGAGGCGATCCGGGAGAACCTGAAAAAGGCCCACATCCTCCCGCTGGGCGTCGAGGGGGAAGCGGCGGGGCAGTGGATCCTCATGGACTACACCGATGTGATCATCCACATCTTCCTCGACAGCGTCCGGACCTTTTACGACCTCGAGCGGTTGTGGTCCGAGGCGCCGCGGATGACCGTCCCCGGCGATACCCTTTCACTGAAGGCGCTGGCCAAAGGGATGTGACATTGACAGGGGTCCTGGAAGGGATTGCCGATCTCGTCTTCCCCCCCCGCTGCATGGCATGCGGCATGATCCTGGCGCTGCAGGGCCCTCTGCCCTTCTGCCCTCCGTGCTCGGAGGGGATCCGCCTGATCCGTTCACCGCTCTGCCCCCGATGCGGCGTTCCCTTTCCCTGCACGGACGGCGGAGACCATCTCTGCGGTGAATGCCTGGCCACCCCCAGGCCCTTTGCGGTCGCCCGGGCGGTCGGCCTTTACGAAGAGACGCTCCTGACGGCCATTCACCATTTCAAATACCGGGGACGGATCGGGTTCGGCAAGGTCCTGGGCGGCATCATGGCCGACTTCGCCGGCTCGGTATGGGACATGAAGGTCTTCTCCCTGATCATCCCCGTTCCGCTTCACAAAAAACGCCTGCGCGAAAGGGGGTTCAACCAGGCCGTCCTGCTGGCGCGCACCATAGCGAAGCGCTTTGATCTCCCCTGCGATGTCATCACACTCAGACGAGAGGTGTACACAAAACCCCAGGTCGGGCTTGGACATCCGGAGCGGGCCGTGAATGTGCAGGGGGCCTTTGCGGTGCGCAAACCGGAACGAACAGCGGGGCAGCGAATCCTCCTGGTGGACGATGTCTATACCACGGGAAGCACCCTGGCGGAATGCGCCAGCGCCCTGCTCGATGCCGGGGCGGACTCGGTGGCCGTACTCACACTGGCCCGGGCGCTTCGCGACCGCGGCCTGCCGGATCTGTCGACAGACGCTGTCCGGACTGCGGCAGGGGAGTGAACGGCCCCGCATCCCCCTGCCCGCTCCGCATTCACCCGCGGCCGGTGCACCGGGTGTTCCGTGGGACGCACCCGTACAGGGAATGGAGGATTGAACGCTTTTTGAACGGGAGGATGCTGGTGCGATGAGCAAAATTCGGACCTGGGAAGAGTTGAAAAAGGCGGTGGAATCCCATCGGCAGGAGGGGAAGACGATTGTCTTCACGAACGGCTGCTTCGATATCCTGCATGTGGGACACGTGCAGTATCTCCAGAAGGCCCGCCAGCAGGGGGATCTCCTCATTGTAGGCCTGAACAGCGACGCCTCCGTACGGGCGATCAAGGGGGAGAAGCGGCCGCTCGTACCCCAGCAGGAGCGCGCGGAGGTCCTGGCGGCCCTGTCGGCGGTCGACTACGTGACGCTCTTCGACGAAGAGACGCCCCTTCGGCTCGTCGAGCTCCTGCGGCCCGACTGTCTGGTCAAGGGCGGCGACTGGAACGAGGCATCGGTCGTCGGAGGGGATCTGGTCCGCTCCCGGGGGGGGGAGGTCGTCATCATGCCCCTGACCGAGGGGGCTTCCACGACCAACATCGTGGAAAAGATCCTGAACACATACGGGAAAAAGTGAAACGATGATCCTCTCCGGGTCTCTCATTCCTCTTCATTTTTTTCTCTTTACAAACGGCGTTTCTTCGTGTATGAAGATCAACCCAAAATACACCTGATGACAGGAGATGAGAGCTGCTGTGGCCAAATCAGTGATGTCGCCCGACAAGCTGGAATTCTTCCGGCATATGCTGAACCAGAAGATCAATGAACTTCTGGAGGAGGCGGGAAAAACCGTCTCGGAAATGACGAACAGCATCAAGGAGAACTACCCCGATCCCAATGACCGGGCATCCCTCGAATCGGATCGCAATTTCGAGCTGCGGATCCGCGATCGGGAACGAAAGCTGATCCTCAAAATGCAGGAGGCGATCAAGCGGATAGACGACGGCGTCTTCGGCAACTGCGATCAGTGCGGGGGGTTGATCTCGGAAAAGCGGCTGATGGCAAGACCCGTGACCACCTTGTGCATCGACTGCAAGATGAAGCAGGAAAAGATGGAAAAGCTCAAAGGGGAATGACGCACCTTTCCTGCGCCTGACCAGAACAGCGACGCTGCCCCCCTCCCAGCCCTCCCGCGCACACGCTTGCCACGCCGATCGAAGAGGGATTTGCTCAGGACCGTATCACATGTTTGTCAGGGTTGCCGTTCCCATCCCCTCGGATCAAACCTTCATCTACGCCGTTCCGCAAGGGCTCGAATCCGCCCTCGCCATCGGGAAGCGGGTTCTGGTTCCCTTCGGGAAACGCCGGGTCACCGGCTTCATCATTGAAGTCCTCCTCGAGCCCGCCGGTCAGAACAATACAAAGGAAATCTTGGATCTTCCCGATCCGGAACCCCTCTTCGACGGGCAGGATCTCGCCTTGTACGAATGGATTGCCCGCTACTATCTCCACCCCCTGGGAAAGGTTCTCACGGAGCTTCTCCCCGGCGGCATTTCCGTGCAGAGCGAGCGCTGGCTTTGCCGGGTCGATGCCGCCCCGGCTCCGGAACTGCGTCTGTCGCCCCGGCAAAAAGCCATCCTCGAACATCTGGCTGCCTTCCCGAAAGGCCTGTCCCTGAGCCGTCTGCGCCGGGCATTGCGGAAAAACGACATCTACGGAGAACTGCCCGTGCTCGAAGCCGCCGGCCTGTTGATCTCATCGGAACGTCTGACCCGTCCGGCGGTACGCACCAAAAAAGCGACATGGGTCGCGCTGCGCCCGGAGCTTCCCGCGGGGGTCCGCCTGACCGCCAGGCAGGCCGGCCTCATCGGTTTTCTCAGCGAACGGGGAGACGTCCCGGTTTCCGATCTGCGCGGCTTTTTCAAGAGCCCGCTCGCTTCGCTGCGAATCCTGGAAGGAAAGGGTGTCCTTGAACTCTTCGAAAAGGAGATCTCCCGCGGACCCGGCCCCGCGCCGGACATGGGCAGGACCCCAAAGGGCATCGTCCTGAACGGCGCCCAGCGCACGGTCCTGGCCGAGATCCTGCAATGCATCGCCTCTCGCCGCTACTCACCCTGCCTCCTGCACGGCGTGACGGGAAGCGGCAAGACGGAGATCTATCTCCGGGCCATCGCCGACGTTCTCGGGAGCGACGGCGGTGCGATCTATCTCGTGCCCGAGATCGCCCTGACGGCCCAGCTCCTCTCCCGCGTCGGCAGCCGGTTTCCCGGCAGCGAGATCGCCGTTCTCCACAGCGGCATCTCCCAGAGCGCCCGGTACGATCAGTGGAAGCGAATCCGGCGGGGGGATATCCGTGTGGTGGTGGGCGCCCGTTCCGCCCTTTTTGCGCCCGTGCGCAACCTTCGCCTGGTCGTGGTCGATGAGGAGCACGACGCCTCCTACAAGCAGGACGACCGTCTCCGGTACAACGCGAGGGACCTTGCCATGGTCAGGGGGCGGCTCTCGGACGCGACCGTCATTCTCGGATCCGCCACGCCGGCCATCCAGAGCTACTTTCACGCCGCGGAAGGCCGGTACCGCTGTCTGCGCCTGCCCGCACGGATCCACGACCGGCCCCTCCCCCGCGTCGAGGTGGTCGATCTCCGAACGGAACGAAATGACCAGGGGCTGACCCCTCTCCTCTCGCGCACCCTCGTCGAGGCCATGGGGGAGACCCTGGCCCGCGGGCAGCAGACGCTCCTTTTCCTCAACCGCCGTGGATTCCACACCTACCGCTTCTGCCCGGACTGCGGCCATGTCTTTTCCTGCCCGAACTGCGACATCTCCCTGACGCACCACGCCGCACAGGCTGTCCTGAAATGCCACCACTGCGATTACACGGTCCGCATCACCGCTCGGTGCCCCTCCTGCGAAGGAAGCCGCGTACGCA
>JBFMBA010000381.1:0-7319 GCA_040755475.1 Thermodesulfobacteriota bacterium | reverse complement strand
AAGGGGGATCGGGCGATGACCCATGTGGCCGTCGGTCACTCCGAAACGACGACGGGGATGCTCAACCCCGTCGAAAAGATCGCCAAGATCGTCAAGAGGCACGGCAAATGCTTCATCGTCGATGCGATGAGCAGCTTCGGCGGGATCCCCATCGACATCGAGGCGATGGACGTGGACTTCATCGTCAGCAGCGCCAACAAGTGCATCCAGGGCGTCCCCGGTTTCGGCTTCATCATCGCCAAGAAGGAAACGCTCCTGGGGTGCAGGGGGCAGGCACGCTCCCTCTCGCTCGATCTGTACGACCAGTGGAAAACCATGGAAAGCGACAAGGGGAAATGGCGCTATACCTCTCCGACTCATGTCGTGCGGGCTTTCCACGAGGCGCTGATCGAACTGGAGGCGGAGGGCGGCATCGCCCGGCGCGCGGAGCGCTATCGCGCCAACCACCGCGCCCTGGTGGACGGAATGAGAGGGCTGGGATTCCGGACGCTCCTGCCGGACGCCTATCAGGGACACTTCATCACCTCTTTTTACAGCCCCGAGAGTGCCGCATACGATTTCCAGCGGTTCTACGACCTGCTGAAGACGGAGGGTTTCGTCATCTATCCCGGGAAGGTCTCCAGGGCAAGCGCTTTCCGGATCGGCAATATCGGCGATGTCTATCCCAAGGATATGCAACGCCTCGTTCAGGCCGTCGGGAGATCCATGTTCTGGAGGGGCTGAGGTCCCGAACCCGGGGGGGGCGATGGTAAACGGACGCAGCGTCTCGGTTCCGGACGGATAGCCGCTCCCAGGAGGCCCGCATGATCGTAGGCATTCTAAAGGAGATCAAGACCGAGGAACACCGCGTCGCCATGACGCCGGCCGGGGTGGAGGTCCTCGCGGGCCGCGGTCACCGGCTACTGGTCCAGCACAATGCCGGCGTCGCCAGCGGCTTCGACAACAGGGCCTACACCACCGCCGGCGCCGAGATCGTCAAGAGGGCGGAGGAGATCTACGAACAGGCCGATATGATCATGCACGTCAAGGAACCCCAGCCGCGCGAGTACCGGCTCATCCGCAAGAATCAGATCCTTTTCGCCTATCTCCACCTCGCCGCGAACGAGAAGCTGACCCGGGCCATGGTCAACAGCCAGTCCATCGACATCGCCTATGAAACCATCCAGAAGCCGGACGGCTCCCTCCCCCTGCTCATTCCCATGAGCGAGGTGGCCGGCCGGATGGCAATCCAGGAGGGAGCCAAATACCTGGAGATGGAATACGGCGGGTCGGGTGTTCTGCTAGGCGGCGTCCCCGGGGTCGAACCGGCGACGGTCCTGGTGATCGGCGGAGGGACGGTCGGCACGGAGGCGGCCAGAATGGCCTGCGGTCTGGGCGCCCGGGTATATGTCCTGGATGCCTGTCTGGCGAGACTCCGCTATCTGAACGACATCATGCCGCCGAACTGCGTCACGATCCTGTCCTCCCCATCGGTCATCCGGAAGCTGGTCCGGGAGGCGGACCTTGTCATCGGCGCCGTTCTCAATCCCGGCGCGGCGGCGCCCAAGCTCGTCACCCGCGACATGCTCAAGACCATGAAGAAGGGCTCGGTCCTGGTGGACGTTTCCATCGATCAGGGCGGCTGCTTCGAAACCTCCAGGGCGACCACCCACAGGAACCCGATCTACCCGATCGACGGGATCATCCACTACTGTGTGGCAAACATGCCGGGCGCCGTTGCCAGGACCTCCACGCAGGCCTTGACCAACGCCACGCTCCCCTACGCAGCCGAAATTGCCGACAAGGGCTGGAAAAGGGCGATGAAGGAAAACCCCGAGATCCGAAGGGGGGCCAACGTGATCAGGGGAAAGATCACCGTCAAAGGGGTCGCCGCGGCATTCGGCCTGAAGCTCACCGACATCGACGCATTTCTCTAAATGTAAGCCACAGCCGCCAAGAAGTCGGACGGCACATGTACGCTCGGCAAATACTTCCTCATTTCCTATTTTTTAACCCTTTTCACGATGTCTTCAACCACATCGGTTCCTTTCTTGATGCCCTCATCAAACCTGTATAAGCTTCGTTCAAAAACATCTTTCGGCTTTTCCCCGATCAAGGAATAATAAGTGTTTTCAGCGATCGCTGCTTATCGATTTCCTGCGTCTCTCGCCTGAACACTTCATCGATCTCATCGAGCTTGTAGGTCAGCGAATTTTCGAAGATGACATCCAGATTAAAGACTCCCCGGTCAACCGCCCGGTAGGCCTCTCTCATGTTCTCCACGGATTGCAGCCTTGTATAGTGCACGCCGTTGAGATTGCGCACCTCCAGCCCGTCTTCATGGAATCGATTGAAGCAGAATTCCTTCACCGGCATGTAGTTGTCGCCGTATAGCGCGATGATGCCGTTATGCCGGACCATCCTGAGGGCCTGCACAATGCCGATGCCGGTTCCGCCGATCGCGTCAACGGCCACATCGACCCCTGCGCCGTGCGTCATTTCATTCACAACCTCTATGGGATCCGATTCACTGGCGTTAACCACATGGTCCGCGCCCAGTGCTTTGGCCACCTTCAGTTTTGAATCCACCACATCGATCGCTATGACCTTGGAGGCGCCCGATTTGATTGCCCCCTGAAGCATGATGTTGCCTGCAAAGCCGACGCCGTTTACGGCAACCGTATCCCCCAGTTTTACTCCCATGTGAATGGCGGCCCAGGCCGCACAACCCAGAGGCTCATAAAGACAACCGACTTCAAAAGGGATACCTTTCGGTATGGGTTGTACATACGCGATATCCGTAACCCAGTAATCCGTATAGGTCGGGTAAACCAAACTGCCGACCCTGTCACCGACGGAAACCTTTCCGCCACCCAGATATTCATCCACGCCCGAACCCGTTTCCATGATGGTCCCGCCGCCCTCATGTCCCAATGGACCCAAGGGATAGGCATGCCTCGGCCGGCCGTCGGCCCGGGGCGCGCCCAGTTGCGTGCCGGGACCGCCCTTGGCTTCATCCTGCGGTCTCACCGTAATGCCCCGGTAAAAATACCGCTCCGAACCGCAGACAGACGCCTGGTGCGTCTTTACCAGCACATGGGTCGGCTTGAGATCGGGCAGGGTCATTGTCCCGATTGAGATTTTATTGGGTTCCAGGTACACCACCCGCGTATCTACCATCTTGTTTCCTCCTTTTGCATGATTCCAAAACAGTGCAACACCTCACCGCCTCCCCGTACATTCCGCCGCTTCCGAAAGACACCCGGCCACTTGACTCCATCTCCGCATCGGTGACCTTTCATTGAATATGTATTGAAGTCTTCGATATCATTTTTTTATATCTGTTATCGCTTCAGGCAGATGAACCTCATACTCAAGTGTGCAAGAACGGGATAAGGCACTTTTTTGATCTCGGGTGAGATGGCGGGATCGCGCAAGAGAGGCCGACCACCTTCGGAAAGGTTGGTTGGCCTGCTATTCCAACGTCACAGAGGGAGCGGGCTACTGGTTCTTCTTCAGGAGATGAACGCTGCGAGGAATCTCCACATTGACCTCTTTGGCGCCCTTGAAGTGCTTCGCGTCCCGTGGATTGTACTGGTCGATGATCATCTTCCTGTCGCCGATCATGACGGTGCACTTCGCCAGGGAACCGGCATACATATAGGTCGTCAGGCTTCCGCACAGGACATTCCCGCCCTCTTTCTTGCAGTCGATCGACAGCGACACGCTCTCCGGTCGGATGACCATCACCACATCGTCGCCGGTATGGAAATCTTCCTGTTCGAGGGTGATCTCGAACTTCCCGTAGGGGGTGGAGATGACCGTATGGCGTGTCGCCTGATCGAGCGACTCGATCCGCCCGTCCATGAAATTCACATACCCCACAAACCCGGCGATGAACTCGTTTGCCGGCCTTTCGTAGATCTCGATGGGGCTTCCCACCTGCTCGATCAGGCCGTCCTTCATGACCACGAGCCGGTCGGAGATCGCCATGGCCTCGAACTGGTCGTGGGTCACGAAGACCGTCGTGATGTGCAGCCGCTCCTGGAGCTTCCGGATCTCCTCGCGCATGACGAGCCGGAGGTTCGCGTCGAGGTTGGAGAGGGGCTCGTCCAGGAGCAGGACCTTCGGCTCGAGGCTGAGCGCCCGGGCAAAGGCGACCCGCTGCTGCTGGCCGCCGGAGAGCTTGTCGATCATCCTCTCCCCGAAGGCGCCCAGTTCCACCATCTCCAGGAGCTCCCGGACCCGGGCGGCGATCCGCTCCTTGGGCCATTTGTTCACCTTCAGGCCGTAACCAACGTTCTCCGCCACGGTCATGTGGGGAAACAGGGCGTAATTCTGGAAGCAGATCCGCGTATCCCGGAGGTTCGGGGGCAGATCGTTGATCCGCCGGCCGTCGAGGATGATCTCCCCGGAGCTGATGTCGGTGAACCCGCCGATCAGCCGCAGGAGCGTGGTTTTGCCGCACCCGCTGGGACCGACGAAGGTGACCAGTTCGCCCCGCTTCACCTCCAGCGAAATCCCCTTGAGGACCTCATGGCTGCCGTACCATTTATGGATGTCCTTCAGGATCAGCATCGGTCTTTCGGTCGCTGCGTCGCTCATCGGTCACGAGACCCCTTTCCGGGACAGGCCGCTTCCCACCTTCGTCTTCTTGGTGATGACATTGAGAACCGCCATGCAGAGCATGACGATGACCATCAGCTTGATCGTCGTGGCCGAGGCGATGCCGATCTCGCCGTATACGGCCGCGTCAAAGATCTTGACCGCGGCGAGCTGGAATCCGGGGCTGACCAGGAAGACCACGGCGCTCAACGAGACGATCGCCGTCATGAAGGTATAGATGAACCCCGCGATGAAAGCGGGAAACATGATCGGCAGGACGATCCGGAAGAAGGTGGTCAGGAAGCTCGCCCCCAGATCGGCGGAAGCCTCCTCGATCTCCACGTGGATCTGGTGGAGCTTGCTGATCCCCGCCTCCACGCCCACTGCCAGGAACCGGAAGACGCAGTTGAGCGCGAGGATCATGATCCCTCCGGTGAGCTTGAGGGGCGGCGCGCTGAACGCCAGGAGGTAGCCGATGCCGAGCACGGTCCCCGGAAGGGCGAAACCGGAGAGCGACACCATTTCGATAAAGTTGCGGCCGAAGAATTTCCCCCGCACGATCACATAGGCCAAAAGCACGCCTATCATCGCCCCGATCACCGCGGCCACGAAACTGACGCGGATGCTGTTATAGATCGCCTGATTGGAGGTGAAATCCAGATAGTTGGAAAGGACGAATTTGTCGGTGACGCCGAGGATTTTATAGAAGGAGGAGGCGAGCACGACGGCAAAACAGAGAAAGATCGCCCCGGCGGCGACGACCGTGATGATGATAAACGGTATCTTGATCAGGGGGGTGATCCTGCGCGGCTCGGAAGCGACGGGCTTCCCGCCGATCGTCGTGAACTTCTTGCCCTCGAGCAGGTAATTGTGGATCAGAAAGACGACGATGCACGGGGCGATCAGCACGACCGACAGCACGCTCCCCATGTTGAAATCCGACTCCCCCGTGATCAGCGTATAGGTGTCCGGCGCCAGGAAAGGGGTCCGCCCGCCGAGAATGGCGGCGTTGCCGAACTCGGCGATCGTCATCACGAAGATCAGCAGCGCCGCCTTCAGAAGTCCCGGGGCCAGCAGGGGGATCGTGATCGTCCTGAGGATCGTCACCTCGGACGCCCCCATGTCATACGCGCTCTCCTCGAGATTGGGGTTGAGCGACATGAGGGTGCTCTCGATCATGATATAGGCCAGCGGGATGAAGGCCAGGGTCTGGGAGATCACGACCCCGGTGAATCCGTAGAGCTGCCAGTCGAGGTCGAACATCCGGGTGACCAGACCGTTGCGGCCGAACAGGATGATCAGCGACAGGGCAAACAGGTAAGGAGGCGCGATCAGGGGAACCAGCGCGATCACCTTCAGCGGTTTCCTCATGATCCAGGGGCCCCGCGTGGTCATGTAGGCGAGGCAGAAGCCGATGATGAGGCAGACGACGGTATTGATCACGCCCAGCAGAAGCGTGTTGTACAGGGACTGGAAATAGTACTTCTTGCTGAAGAAGGCGTGGTAGTATTTCAGGGTGAACCCGTCCGGCCCCCAGAGGCTCTTGGCCAGCACCGCCAGGATGGGGAAGAGGAGAAAGATGGCAAGCAGCAGGAAGAGAGCCGCGGCGAGAATATGGATCAGGTGGGCGTTCAGGAAATCCCGCACCCTGCTTCCACTGCCCGCTTTCAATTGTAAGGAGTGTTCCGCCGTTGCCATCTCTCTCCTCGCGAAGGGTATCTATCCCATTGGGCTATTTGAAATCGGAACGGAGTTTCTGTTTCCAGATGTCGTTGTTCTTCGCTTTGTCATCGGCGGCCTTCCCCAGATCCAGCTTGATGTATTTGGGCAGGATCTTTCCGTAGAGCTTGTTTGCGGCGGGGCGGGGAGTGATATAGCCGATCTCCGCCATGAGGTTGCTGAATTCCTGACCGCCCAGCAGATCGATCACCTTCTTGCAGGCGGCCAGCTTCCGGGTATTCTTGAAGATCAAGGCGAAAGTACCGTCATATCCGGTCCCCTCCCTGGGGATCGACCAGAGCAGCGGATACCCGTCGTCGAGGCGCTTCTTGACGTTCTCGTCCGAGGTCAGGCCGAGCATGAACTCGCCCCTGCCCACCAGGTCCGTCGGCGCGTTGCCGCTCCGCGTGTAGTAGGCGATGTTCTTGTCCAGGGCTTCGATGAACTTCCACCCTTCGGCATCGCCATAGAGCGCCAGGAACGAGTAGCGCATCATGTTGGCCGTGCCCGAGCTGAGCGGCGAGGGCATGATGATCTCGCCCTTCCATTTCGGATCGAGCAGCTCTTTCCAGCTATCGGGCATCTTGCGGCCCGCCTTGGCCAGCCGATCCCGGTTGCCGACCAGGACGAAGGAGAAGTTGGCGATGTTGTACCAGTCTCCCTTGGGGTCCATGAAAACATCAGGGACTCCCGCCCAGGCGGGGGAGACGTAGGGAACGGACCAGCCGTTCTTCTTGGCCATGAATCCCGTGGACGAGCCGCATCCGATGATCATGTCCGCGTTGAAATTGGGGGCTTCGGCCTTGACCCGGGCTTCAATCTCTCCGAAGGACTGAAAGGTCTGGTTCACGGTGATGCCGGTCTTGTCCTTGATGAACTTGGCGATCCTCGCATTGTTGTCCGGCGATGTCCCCATGTACGCATTGATATCCTCGGCTATCGAGCTGCCGGCCAAAGTCACGGAAAGGATCGCGGCGATGATCACTGCAGTGCACTTTGCTTTCATGACGTTCCTC
>JBFMBA010000380.1:0-3150 GCA_040755475.1 Thermodesulfobacteriota bacterium | reverse complement strand
GAGAAACAGATCCTCCTGCCAGTCGAAACCGCGCGCCTTCTCCTCGGTGTATTCGAAGCGGTTGTACCAAAGCGGGGTGGGGGTGAAACGCGAGACCGTCGAGGTCTGGAAGAAAAGCGGCGGCATGCCCGCGTAAGGCTCGATCATGAAGCCGTTTTCGATCGCTTCGGTGCGGCCGCGCAGATCGGAATTCTGACGGGTGAGGGCGTGATGGTTCCGGAAGGCGATGAAGGGCTTCAGGCGGAGGCATGCCTGCGGGGGACCTTCGATCAGATCATACCGGATGAGCAGGGTGCTCCCGCCGGCGAGCAGAAGCACCGATTTTTGCAGGACCACTTCTCCCGCCCGGTAGAGGAAACGGGGGCAGAGTTCGAGGCGGAACTCCTTCAGGGGGGGCGGACCCGGCGGGAAAGAAAGACCCGGATACCGGTGGGCGCTGAAGTGGTGTTCCTGCTCACCGATGGCCAGGGAGTCCTCCAGCTTGGAGAACAGAACGTACCGGCCCTCCGGCGACGGCAGAGAGGCCACCATCAGACCATGGTAGCGCCTCGTGTGGCAGTTGTCCAGGGTGCTCGAGGCATACCCCCCCTGACCGTCGGACTCCAGCCATTCCCGATCGGTTTGCTGGGACGCCGGTAATGAGCAGTCAATCTGGATCATGGGGGGCCCTTACTGCGGCATGCTGACGACTTCCACGCCTTCCGGCACCTTGAAGTTGAAAAACTTGTCTGGAATGCCCGTGTTCAGGCTGTAATCGCTGAAGCCGAGCAGGGTGGTGTTCCCGAAGGCGTCCTTGAACCGGCACTGGAGTATCTGGAAGATCCTGCCGTCGACGGTGATCTGGAGCCGGTCGACGCCGGTCCCCGGTTCCCTGGGTGTGAGGACGAGGTGGTAATTCCCGTCCTTGTCGACGGGGTTGTCCTTCAGGAAACGGATCTGAAAATCCTCATTGAGCTTGCCGATCCCGGACAGGAATTTCACGGCCATTCGCGACCGATAGACGTCCTCGGCGTTCTGGACGTAGACAATGCGGTCCTCGGGGACGTAAAGCCAGGCCTTCTGGGCGTTGATGACCAGCTTCTTCGATTTGGGCCTCGCGTAGTCCCACAGCATCATTCTTGGATTCTTGAAGTAGACCGTCCCTTCCTCCCGCTCGGTCTTCTTCATGGACTTGATGGTCACCTCCTGGATAAAGTGTGCCTTGAGGTCGGTGGTCCTTTCGTACATCTCCTGGGTCCTCGCCGTCAGCTGTTCCAGGGAGAGGGGCTGGGCGAGGGTGACGGAGCTGGGCAGCAAAAGGAATGCGAACGACAGGATAGCGATTCCCCTCTGCCGGAAGGCGGGGAGCCGGTTTCGTCCCACGGAAAAACCACCGTCCGGCGGTTTTGACAGCCGTGCATTTTTGTCACGGGTCATCTCTGCCGGTAAAAAAATCCGGTAAGTGGCCGGGACGCCGTTGTTCAATTCCAAGTTGTTGTTATTACATAGCATATTGACCGCCTAAACCTGATGCAAACCGGTATAAAATCGAGACATCCAAGGAGTTACGCGAGTTATCCACAGGCTTTTCCACAACCCTCTCCACACAGCTGTGGATTCCCAATTCAAGTTGCCGGATCAATGCAAAGTTCCGATCGCCTCCCCCGTCAGCCGGCAATTTTGACCCGCCAGCCGAAGGGGTCGTCCTTCTGGCCGTACTGTATCTGCAATATCTCGTTGTATAATCTTTCCGTGAGCTTGCCCGTTATCCCCCCGTTGAGGGGATAGACCTGCTCCCGGTAGCAGAGGTGACCGACCGGTGAAACGATGGCGGCCGTTCCCGAGGCAAAGGCCTCCTTGAGGGTGCCGCCGGCGATCGCCTCGAGGATTTCGTCCATGGAGAGGCGCCTTTCCGATACCCGGACTCCCCAGCTTTGAGCCAGCCGGATCACCGAATCCCGGGTCACGCCGGGAAGGATCGTCCCCGCGAGAGGGGCGGTGATCAGTTCATCCCCGATGACGAAGAACATGTTGCTCGTTCCCACTTCCTCCACATACTTCCGCTCGATGGCGTCGAGCCACAGGACCTGGGTGTAGCCCTTCTTCTTTGCGATCTCGCTCGCGTAGAGGCTGGCGGCATAGTTGCCCCCGGCCTTGCAGTAGCCCGTTCCGCCGGGAACCGCCCGGCAGAATTCCTCCGTGACGTAAATTCTGGTGGGGTTGAACCCTTCGGGGTAATAGGCCCCCACGGGTCCGATGATGATGAAAAAGAGGTACTCGTTTGCCGGGTGGACGCCGAGCGCCGGTTCCGATGCGATCATCGTCGGCCGGATGTACAGCGAGGTTCCGCTGCCGCGGGGGATCCAATCCCTGTCGATCAGAATCAGCTTCCTGAGCGCCTCCATGACGAGCGCTTCATCGAGCTGCGGCATGCACAGCCGCTGCGCCGAGACGTTCATCCGGCGGATATTCTCCAGCGGCCGGAAGAGATAGATGGCCCCGTCGACTCCCCGGTAGGCCTTCATTCCCTCGAAGATCTCCTGGGCGTAGTGGAGGCACATCGCCGTGGGATCGAGCTGGAGCGGCCGGTACGGTTCGATCAGGGGGTCATGCCACCCCTGCCCCGTGTGGTAGGACATGGTGAAAAAATGATCGCTGAAGATCTTGCCGAAACCCAGCTGCGACTCATCGGCGGGCTTTGCCTTCCTCTTTTCGGGAGAGGCTTCCAGAACCCTGATTTCCATTGTCATCTCCTTGGGCGGCCACCCTTCCAGGGTGTGCAGTATCGGCTCACATATCACTAAATCAGGCGGCAATCAAGGCTTCTGTATTGGATCGCTTCTGCCACATGGGAGGATCGAATCGCGTCCACCGCCTCGAGATCTGCGATGGTCCGGGCGACCTTCAGGATCCGGTTGTGGGCCCGTGCGGACAGTCCCAGCCGGTCGACGGCCATCTCCATCAGTTTTTGAGAATCCCTGTCGAGGGCGCAGTGGGTCCGGACCTGATGGTCCGTCAGGCGGGCGTTGAAAGGAATGTCGTCGGTGCCGAAGCGCCGTTTCTGGACGGCGCGGGCCCCTTCGATCCGCGCCCTGATCGCGGCGGATGGCTCGCCGGTTTCCAGCGAGGCGAGATCGCGGTAGCGGACCGAGGGAACTTCTACGTGGACGT
>JBFMBA010000379.1:0-6038 GCA_040755475.1 Thermodesulfobacteriota bacterium | reverse complement strand
CCTTTACCGCCGCGGTCCTGGGCGGCATCGGCAGCATCCCCGGCGCGGTTCTCGGGGGCCTCGTCCTGGGATGGACGGAGAGCTTCGCCACGGGCTACGTGTCGAGCGACTACGAAGACGTGTTCGCCTTCTGCCTGCTCGTCCTGATCCTGATCTTCCGGCCGGCGGGACTCCTGGGGCGGCCCGCCGGCCAGAAGGTGTGAGGAGGGCTTCGCCGCGCCATGAAAGACCTGAAGGAATCCCTCCTCGTCGCGCTCTGGTTCATCTTTCTGACCTTCCCGATCATGGTGATCCGCGTCAACACGATCGAGCAGGTCGTGGAGTGGCGCTGGCACAACATGGCGCTGGCAGGGATCGGGGGGTTTCTGCTTTCCTTCCTCTGGCGGCTCTCGCTGAACCGCAGGGAGCGGGGTCGTCCATCGGCCGATGCAAGCAGCCCGGATCTGCGGGCGGCGGGCGGGCGGCTCTGGACTGATCCCCGGATCCGCCGGCCGGCCTGGGCAGCCCTGGCGCTGCTCGCGATCGCCTTTCCCTTTCTCTTTTCCAGCTACCAGACGAACATCATGACGACCGCCCTGATCTACGTGATGCTCGGTCTGGGATTGAACATCGTGGTCGGCCTGGCGGGGCTGCTCGATCTGGGCTACGTGGCCTTTTATGCCGTGGGCGCCTACAGCTATGCCCTGCTGAACTATCACTTCGGCCTGGGATTCTGGATGGCGCTGCCGGTGGGCGCCCTGCTCGGCGCCCTCTTCGGCATCCTCCTGGGCTTCCCGGTCCTCCGCCTGCGGGGTGACTACCTGGCCATCGTCACGCTCGGGTTCGGCGAGATCATCCGCCTGATCCTGGAGAACTGGAATGCCTTTTCCTTCGGGCCGAGCGGCATCTCGAACATCCCCCGGCCGGGGTTCTTCGGGATCGCCCTGTCGCTTCATCAGGCCACGGTCTATCTCTATTATCTGATGATCGCCCTGTGCCTGTTCACGGTCTTCGTGGTGGACCGCCTGCAGCATTCGCGGATAGGACGGGCCTGGGTGGCGCTCCGGGAAGACGAGGTCGCCTGCGAGGCCATGGGGATCGACAAGACGCGGACGAAGCTCACCGCCTTCGCGCTGGGAGCCACCTGGGCCGGAATGGTGGGGGTCATCTTCGCCGCGAAGACCACCTTCATCAACCCCGCGAGCTTCACCTTCATGGAATCGGCGCTGATCCTCTCCATCGTCGTCCTGGGCGGCATGGGTTCCATCACGGGGGTCATCCTCGGGGCCTTTCTTCTCATCCTGACGCCCGAGTACCTCCGCGCCTTCAGCGCCTACCGGATGCTCCTGTTCGGAACGGCCATGGTCCTGATGATGATCTTCCGCCCCCAGGGGATCGTGACGAACGTCCGGCGCGTCTACCGGTTCAGCGCGCCAAAGGGAAAGGGCGACGAGACGGTGCGGGCGTGACAGGCAGTGGCATGGACGGTGTACTACAGGTCAAGCAGCTGACCATGGACTTCGGTGGGCTCCGGGCGCTCAACCGCGTCGACCTCCGGGTCCGGCGGGAGGAGATCGTCGCCCTGATCGGCCCGAACGGCGCGGGGAAGACCACTTTCTTCAATTGCGTCACCGGCATCCACCGGCCGAGGGGCGGGGAGATCTCCATCGCGCCGCCGGGAGGAAAGACCCGTCGCATCAACGGCGCGAAGATCCATCACGTGACGGAACTGGGAATGGCAAGGACGTTTCAGAATATCCGTCTTTTCCCCCAGATGACCGTTCTGGAAAACGTCATGATCGGGCGCCACTGCCGCGCCAAGGCCGGCGTCCTGGGGGCGGTCCTCAGGGATCGGCGCACACGGGCGGAAGAGGAGCGGATCGTAGGCCGCAGCCACGAGATTCTCGTCACGTTCGGTCTCGCCGGCCAGGCGGACGAGCTGGCCAAAAACCTCTCCTACGGCGACCAGCGCCGCCTGGAGATCGCCCGCGCCCTGGCCACCGAGCCCTTCCTGCTGCTTCTGGACGAACCGGCCGCCGGGATGAACCCCCGGGAAACGGCCGAGCTCGAAGCGCTGATCCTACAGATCCGCGCCGAGGAGAAGATCTCGATCCTGATGATCGAGCACGACATGCGGATCGTCATGAGCCTGTCGGACCGCATCTTCGTTCTGGACCACGGCGAAATGATCGCCGAGGGAACGGCCCCGGAGGTCCGGGCGAATCCGGCGGTGATCAGGGCCTACCTGGGGGAGGATTTCGATGCCCCTGCTTGAGCTTCGGGAGGTTGAAACCTTTTACGGAAACATCATGGCGCTCAAGGGGGTCAGCCTGTCCGTCTCGGCAGGGGAGATCGTCGCTCTGATCGGCGCCAACGGCGCGGGGAAATCAACGACCCTGATGACAGTCTGCGGCATTGTCCCCCCCCGAAGCGGCGAGATCCTCTTCAACGGAACCCCCCTTCAGCGGCTGGAACCCCACCGGATCGTCGCGCTGGGCATCTCCCAGGTCCCCGAGGGCCGCCGGATCTTTCCCCTCCTCTCGGTGACCGAAAACCTGGACATGGGCGCCTTTCTCAGGACGGACAGGGCCGGGATCGCCGAAGACCGGAACCGCGTCTTTTCCCTTTTTCCCATCCTCAGGGAACGTCGGCATCAGCAGGGGGGGACGCTCAGCGGCGGGGAACAGCAGATGCTTGCCATCGCCCGTGCCCTGATGGCCCGTCCGGGCCTGCTCCTTCTCGACGAGCCCTCCCTCGGCCTCGCCCCGCTTGCCGCCCGGCTGATCTTCCGGGTCATCCGGCAGATCAACGCGGAGAGCCGCACGGCCATTCTGCTGGTGGAGCAGAACGCGAACATGGCCCTGCACGTCGCCCACCGCGCCTACGTGATGGAAAACGGCAGAGTCACCCGGGAGGGGAGGTCGGAAGATCTCCTGAACAACGAAGAGGTCAGGCGGGCCTACCTGGGTGTGTAGAAGGCGTCACAGGGAAACCTCGATTCCGCGACCGCGCAGATATTCCTTCACCTCCCGGATGCCGAGCAGGCGATAATGGAAGACCGAGGCCGCCAGCAGGATCGTCGCCCCCCCCTCCACGACCGCCTCATAGAAATCCGGAAGCTTCCCCGCGCCGCCGGACGCGACCACTGGCAACGTGACGGCCTCCGCGATGGCCCGCGTGAAGGCCAGATCGTAACCCGCCTGTGACCCGTCGCCGTCCATGCTGGTGGGCAGGATCACCCCCGCTCCTGATGCTTCGCACTGCTTTGCCCACTCCACGGCATCCCGCCCCACCTTTTTTGTGCCCCCCGAGACGACCACCTCAAAGCCCGACGGCATGGCCGCGCTGCGGCAGCCGTCGATGGCCACGGTGATCCGTTCCGACCCGTATTTCGCAGCGGCCTCGCTGATCAGCGCCGGCCGGCTTACCGCCGCGCTGTTCATCGATACCTTGGTCGCCCCGGCCGAGAGCAGCAGATCGATGTCCTCCAGAGCGGAAATGCCGCCGCCGACCGTCAGAGGGATCGTGATGACCGCCGAGACGTTTTTCACCCATTCGAGGCGGGTCTTGCGGTTCTCGAGCGTCGCGGCGATGTCCAGCATCGCCAGCTCATCGGCACCCTCCTTCTGGTAGAAGGCGGCATTTTCCACCGGATCGCCGGCGTCCTTCAGGTCTACAAAGTGAATCCCCTTCACCACACGACCGTCTTTCATATCCAGACAGGGCATGATTTTCACAGATGTCTTCATTGCTGTTTCCTTTTGTTCTTCATTTTCTTTGATGCTGTTGTTCTTACTTTTCCCTGATATTGGCCTCTTTGATGATTTTTCCCCATTTGACGCGTTCCGTATCGATGAATTTGACGGTGGCGGCCGGGCTGGTCAGGTCAATGTCCGCCCCCTGGACATCGAAGGCCTTCTTGGTGGCGTCCATCTGCAGAATCGCATCCAGCTCCTTATACAGCTTTTCGACGATTGCATTGGGCGTGCCGGCCGGCGCGGCGAGCACCCACCAGATGATGGCCTCATACCCGGGAACACCGGACTCGGTAATCGTCGGCAGATCGGGAACCAGCCTGCTGCGCTTCAGCGCCCCGTAGCCGAGCGCCTTGAGCTGGCCGGCCTTGATCTGGGGCAATGTCAGCGCAAGGGATCCCATGTTGATCTGGCTGTGGCCACCCATCGTATCGATCATGGCGGGGCCGCCCCCCTTGAACTGGACGATCTTGTAATCGATATTGGCCATGGATCGGAAGAGCTCGGTGGACAGATGTCCGAAGCTGCCGATCCCGGCTCCCGAACTGACCAGTTTCCCGGGCTGCTGCCTGGCAAGGGCGATGAGCTCCTTGACGGAGTTGGCCGGAACCGCCGGATGAACCGAGAGGACGGCCGCTGCGCCGCCGACCTTGGCGATGGGGACAAAGGCCTTCTCCGGATCGTAGGGCACGTCGCTCACGAGGGGATTCGTTGCGTAGGCGCTGGTGTTGAACAGCAGCGTATAGCCGTCGGGCTTGGATTTGGCCACCAGCTCCGAGCCGATCGCGCTTCCCGCCCCGCTGCGGTTTTCCACGACAAACTGATGCCCGAGGCGCTCGGTCAGCTTGGTTGCCAGCAGCCGCCCGATCACGTCGGTGCTCCCCCCCGGTGCAAAGGGAATGACAAACCGGACCGGCTTGACGGGATAGTCGCCGGCGGCCGCGAAGACCGCGGAAGACGAAAATGCAATCGAGGCGGCAAGAAACGTCCCCAGAATACCCATCCACAATGACTTCTTTTTAACCATGGCTGTTATCATCGCTGTCTCCTTTTGTTAGACGGCTTCAGTCAGATCATGACGAAACCGATCTCAATGTCTTTCATATCGGGGTTTTCGCCGATTCACGCAAATCTCATCCCAAGGCCTGCCGCAAAAAAGGATTCTACCCCTATGATGTGCCCCACTGGCGGCTCATTCTATCATGAGGCACTTATGATTGGAAGTAATTAAGATGCCCTTGGAAAAAGTCGCAAAAGCCTTGCAGTTCGGACGGCTTCATAAAAAAGCCCGCAGACAAGACGCACGAATTCGGAGGATCAGCAGAGCGAAGCGGATCCCGGGGAATGTATTGTAAGCCCATTTTCTAGTAACCCGGCTCCCCTACAAAATACGTTGAGCCGCCATTATTTTTGTTCGTCCGGCAGCGTGGGGATCTGGTCTAGCTCATAAAGGGCGATTACACGCGTATGCTGATCGCGTTCATGCTCTTTTTGGGAGATGCCTTTCGGGCTGTACAGATCCCCGGTACCGTACACTGTATAATATTCATGGGGCGTGTTGACCAGATACTTATCAATCACTCCCTGGGGAAATTCCGCCCGTTCTTTGGCCAGTTTTATGTTCACTTTCTGGGGGCCGAAAGCCGAAGCGCTCCCCAGACCGACAAACAGAATTTTTCGCCCCTTGCATTCCCTGGACAGGTAATCAACAAATCGAACCAGCCGGTCGTATTCCGCAGAATTCACTTTTACTTTGCCGACACCTGCGGAATAAAAAAGTGTCATTTCTCCAGTGCCCTGTTTTCGGGACAAATCCTCAATTTTCTGCAGAGTCGGTTGAGCTGTTTTTTGATGCTGTTGCGTTATTTCCAGGATTTGCAGATTTGTCTGTTTCAGCTGCCGACTCGTTTCTTCCAGGCGCTGGGTTGAACCCTTCAGGGCCTCTTGAGCCGCCTTTATCGACTCATGCGAATCCCGCAGCCTGGGAAATTCCGCCATAGCCATATTGTGCGAATTCATGAAGATCTGTGCCAGAGTACTGGCCTGTTCCCTTGATGCCCCACCGGTCCAGGTGCCTTTGGGAAACGCAACCTCTTTCATTCCCCTGCTGGGTTCCGAAGCATTGATGCCGGTGTCCCGGATTTGAAGTTGTGTCACTTTTACCCCACATCCAAAGAGGAGAACAAGCATCATGATGACCACAAAAATTCATAACCCATTCTAATCTCCTCCGTAAGAATTTATAAATCATTCAGCAATTACCATACCAGGAAAGTGGTCTCTATAAATGACCCTGAAAAGGGC
>JBFMBA010000378.1:0-3534 GCA_040755475.1 Thermodesulfobacteriota bacterium | reverse complement strand
CGCGTACCCTCGCGGGGGGGGGGCCCGCGGCCGGATCGATATCGACCACCGAGGAGGAGTGGGAGGTGCGGGTCACGAACCGGACGATGACCGGCGTGTCGAAGGTCTCGCTCATCTCCAGCGCCGTGGCGGCAAAGCGCATGGCTTCCTCGCTGTCCGAGGGCTCCAGCATGGGGACCTTGGCGAATTTCGCATAGTTCCTGCTGTCCTGTTCGTTCTGGGAGCTGTGCATGCCCGGATCGTCGGCGCAGGCAATCAGGAGCCCCGCGTTCATGCCCGTATACACGGCATAGAAGAGCGAATCGGCCGCCACGTTGAGCCCCACATGCTTGGTGGAAACCAGGGCCCTGGTCCCCGCGTAGGCCGCCCCGATGCCCACATCCATGGCCACCTTTTCGTTCGGCGCCCACTCGGCATGAACCCCGGGAAAAGAGGCGAATTTTTCCATGATCTGTGTGCTGGGCGTTCCCGGGTAGGCCGAACCGACGCGCACGCCGCCGAGGTAGGCGCCGTAGGCCAGCGCTTCATTTCCTGTCATGAGTTCTTTCAACGTTTCCTCCCGTCTGAAAAAAGTGTCCCCGCTCCCGGGCCCCGTCTTTTCGGGTTGACCGCCGGTTGCCGGTCAGGGCACAAGAACAGGCCTTAAGGCCGTTTTTTTGTGGTGGACCATTTCGAACACGTCATTGATCTCGCCGAGCGGATAGGTCTTGACGAAGGGGGCGATCTTGACGCTTCCGGCGAGGGCGAGCTTCAGCACAGCCGGATAGTGTTCCGGCATGCAACCCCAGTTGCCCCGCGCTGTGGCGTGAAAGGCCATCAGGTTGGAGAGCCGGATCTCCACCGTATCCATCGTGAAGCCGACCACCTGGAGCGACGCCCCGTAGGTGAGAAGCCCGAAGGCCGTCCTCTGGCCCGCCGCGGTGCCGGAGGTTTCGAATATCTTCCACTCCGTCGGACGTTTTTTCCGGGACTTGACGAAATCGGAAACGGCCTTTCGGAGCTCCTTTGCGGGAAGCTCCAGGGCGTTGAAGGTGACATCCACGTAAGGGGCGATCGCGCTGAGCCGCTCCGGGTCGACATCCACCGCCACGACCGATGCGCCGAGCGCGCGGGCGATCTGCGCCCCGAAACCGCCGACGCCGCCGACCCCGATGAAAATCGCCGTATCATCCCCGGTCAGGCCCGATTCGACAATGGACTGGTAGGGCGTCGTGATCGCATCGGCCAGGACGGAAAGTTCGGCCAGCGTCACGCCGGAGTCGGAAACCGGCCGGTACTGCTCATCCACGGGAACGGCGCAGAGGCTTCGGGCGGGGACGACGATGTGGCTGGCGAAACCTCCCGGAATGTCGTTGCCGGGCATTTTCTGCGCCGGACAGATGTTGCCCTTGCCGCGCCGGCAGACATCGCACTGGCCGCAGGGCATCACCGCGGGAACGATGACAGCCTTGCTGATCCACTCTTCGGCGCCGGCGCCTGCCGCCTCGACGATGCCGCTGATTTCGTGTCCCAGCGTGAGGGGGAGGGGCGTCTTGGTGCGGACGCCGCTATAATAGAAGCCGAGGTCGGTATGGCAGACGCCGCAGCCGGCCACCCGCAGCAGGACTTCTCCCGGGCCGGGAGTCGGAACGGGTGCGACCTCCTTTCCGATCGGTTTGTCGGGCGCGGTCATTTTCCACGAGATCATGTCCATCGTTCTTCTCCTTTTCATTCCCCTTTGAAGTCGGGCTTTTTCCGACCGAGCGAGGAGAGGCCCTCCAGGGCGTCGGCAGTGGCAAAGATCTCCGGGAGCCCCTCGAGCTCGATTCGGATCCCCTCATCCCGCGCGGCATCCTGCTGGCGGTCGATGATCCGGTTGGCCAGCTTCAGGGCAAGCGGCGCCTTGTGCCCGATGGTTTTCAGGACTCTGGTCGCCACCGCTTCATCGGCGCCGGGCGGGATTTTCCCTGCCAGGAGGGTTGCCGTGTTTTTCTCGTCGAACAGGGTTCTCCATGCGGCAAATCGCTCGGGAATCGGCTGCGGTCGGTACTTGTCGGGCCTGCCTTCGCCGATCAGCGTCCGTATCGCCTCATCCACGGCGGCGGATTCCACCAGCCGGGTGACGATGCCCAGGTCCCGCGCGTCGGCGGCGGTAATGGCGGCACCGGTGAAGACATAATACTTGGCAAGCTCGGGCCCCAGGCGGCGTCCCAGCCGCAGCATGCCGCCGAGGCCCGGATAGATCCCGATGCCCGTTTCCGGGAAGGCGAGCGAGGCCGCCGGCGTGGCCACGATGGCCTGGCAGGCCAGGGCAAGTTCGCTTCCGCCGCCCATGGACAGGCCGTCCAGCAGGGCGACGGTCAGCTTTTCCGAATCCTCGATCCGCCGGAACAGCTCGTGCCCCCTGCGGGTGAACTCGACGATGTCGTCGATTTGATCCGCCTTGATCTTTTCGATGAAGTAGCGGATATCCGCCCCGGCCACGAAGGCCTTGCCCGCCCCCTGAAACACGATGGCCTTCACGCCGTGCCTTTGCTCCGCCTCCGCGAACCGCTCGGCCAGTTGCGCCACGACGGTTTCGTTCAGTGCATTGAGCGCTTCCGGGCGGTTGATGGTGATCGTGGCGATGTCCTGGCGGATCGCCAAGTCCACATAGACAAAGGCAAAGGGCTTCCCTGCTTGGCGCTGCGAGGCCAGGAGGGCCGGCATGGGGAAGCCGGGATAGCGTTCGGTGATCTTCTGGACCAGGGCATAGGTCTTTTCGATGCCCAGCCGGTTCATGATCTCGAAGGGTCCCTGCGCCCAGCGCAGGCCGATCTTCGCCCCCCGGTCCGTATCCTCCATCGTGGCCACCCCCTCGTCGACCAGGGCCGCCGCCACGCCCAAACAGACCCCGTACAGGCGGTCCATGACGGCGGGGAGCTTCGCTTCCTCCACGTCGCCCGAAAGATCCCAGTTCGCTTTTTTCTCCATCTGCGACTTCATGATCCCGGCGGTCGCGTAAAAGGGTCCGAGCTCATTGCCCAGGGTGGCCGAGGCGTGAACCGCGATCGGAATCCCGGTCACGTTCATCAGCTCGAAGGGCCCCATGCCGATCCGGAAGGCGCGTTTGGCCCCCTCCTCGATGGTGGGGATGTCGGCCAGCCCTTCCTCCAGCATCCGGGCCGCCTCGTTCAGGAAGGGGACGAAGAAGCGGTTGACGGCGAATCCGGGCGCATCCTTCACCAGGATCGCGGTCTTCCCGTGCAGCTTCGCCGCCAGCATGGCGCGCTCGACGGTTTGCGTCGAGGTCTTTTCCTGGGGGATCACCTCCAGCAGGCGGTTCTTGGCGGGGTGGTAAAAATAGTGGAATCCGATGACCCGGTCCGGCCTCGAAGTCGCCTCGGCCAGATCGCGGACATAAAAGCTCGAGGTGTTGGTGGCCAGGATGGTGTGATCCGCGCAGATCTCGTCGAGCCGCTTGAACAGCCCGGTCTTGACCCCCTTGTCCTCGAAGACCGCTTCGATCACCAGAGCGGCATCGGCCAGAGCATGAAGGTCGGTGGTTCCGGTGAT
>JBFMBA010000377.1:0-3655 GCA_040755475.1 Thermodesulfobacteriota bacterium | reverse complement strand
CGTTGAATGTCCGTGCGATCTGCGTCGCCCTCGCATCGTGATAGATGCCGTCCCTGAAATACCCGAGGAGCTCGCCGGCGGCATCCTCCATGTCCAGTGCGCGCCGGATATCGGCGATATCGATGAGCGCGGCGCCCCTGTCCATGGCGTTGATCCCGAACCGCACCGTGCCGGCGACGGTGAAGTTCTGCATGGCCATGCTGCCGTGCATGGTGGAGCCGAGCAGCGTGACCGCATCGCCGGGATTTGCCTTGAGATTGCGCGCGAACTGGTCGCCGATGAGAATCTCGCCCGGTTCGGCGGGCATCCGTCCGCGAACGATCGACTCCCGGATGTTCAGGCGGGCGGTTTCGGTGCTTTGGGGAGCAAGCAGGTCCACGGCGAGCCCCGCGGCCGGCCCCTGCGCGCGGGTTTCGCCCCCTTTGTCCGGCACATCGATCAGGCCGCCGAAGCGGATCCGCTCGACCCATGCCATCTCCGGGTAATCTGCGCGCAAGGCGTCCAGCAGCTTCCCGGTCCCCAGCAGGGCCAGGTCGTTGGGGGTCTGGGCCTGGTTCCCGGCATAGGCCCTGCTCATGACCTTCACATGCCCGGTGGAGAAGCCGGCGTTCGAGCGGACGATGTCGCCCGTCGCCCCCTGGAGCCAGGTCTGCAGGAAGACCGTCAGCATCACCCCGAGGCTGACGATCATCACCGGAAACAGGCTCCTCGAAGGGTCCCGCATCAGGCCTTTGAGCAGAAAACGGATCATGCGAGCTTCCCCTTGATCGCGTCGGTGGGATTCAGGCGGGCGATCCTGCGCGTGGGCAGAAAGCTCACCAGGGTGACGGAGGCCAGAACGATGAGCGCGGTTCCCGCGACCAGGCCCGCGCTGTAGACCGGGAATACCCGTTCGGCAATGGCAAGGCCGAAGCTGTCCACGGCCTCGGGCATGCCGATGCCCTGGATCGCCTGCAGGCTCAGCAGGGGAATCCCGTACGCCGCCGCGGCTATCGCGGCCAGCACCCCGTGCATGGCGCCCTCGAGGGTGAACAGGCGAATCACCGCGCCGCGGGTCATCCCCAGGGCGATCAGCATGCCGATCTCCCTGCGGCGCCGGAAGATCGCCAGCACCTGCGTGTCGAAGATCGCCAGCAAAGCCAGCGAAAGCAGCACCACGTACAAAATGGCATTGCCGACCTTCTTCATCCGGATCATATCGGCGAGGTCCTGCGAAAGGAAAGTGCGATCCCGAAATACCCAGCCCGGCGGAGCGCCGGCTTCCTCCCCCTCCCGCCCCACGACGATGATCGTGGCCTCGCCGGGCAACTGCATCATGGCCTGCAGGCGCTCCAGCGGCAGCCACAACTGCCCCTGGTCCACCGTCGATACGTTGGTTTTCATCATCCGCACGACCTTTGCCTCGGCCGCATCGAAGGCGCCGTTCGCATCGCGCCAGCGGACGGTCACCGTATCGTCCACATGCAGATTGGCGCTTCTTGCCGTTCGTGTGCCGATCAGAACGGGGATTTCGGGGATATCGGCCTGAAGCTCCGCCGTCGGCAGGCTGAGCGCCCTTTGACCGGGCGGGATCCCCTTCAGGATGACGCTTTGCATCCGTCCCTGCGGGTAGATGGTCGCCTGGACGATCAGAACGGGCGCGGCGGCCCGACCGGGGGAGGCATCGACCATGGCCGCCGGAACGGGCCCGTGGCTCCGCTCGAGCGTGAACGGGTCATAGGGGTCATACTGCGCATGCCAGTACTGCCCGCCGCCGATCTCCCAGTCGATCATGTCGCGCAGCGCCTGCCGGTTCCACCCGTCCAGCAGCCCCTGCTGCCAGATGATGATCACGTAGGCCATCGAGAGCACGGCGACGTTCAGCCAGGTGCGCAGCCCGGCGCCCGCCAGGTTGCGGTAGGCCAGTTTGGGGGCGATCATCCCTCACCTCGCCCGGGGGGTGACCCCTCTTTTGCCATTTGCACCGGCTGTTCGATCTTCTCGTCCCGGATGACCCGGCCGTCGTTGAGCGTGATCTTGCGCCGCAGATATCCGATCACCTTCTCGTCGTGGCTGGCAAAGATGAACGTTGTTTTAAACTCCTCATTCAGTTTCACCATGGTCCGTAAAATGTGGTGCGAGTTCTCGGCGTCGAGGTTGGCGGTCGGCTCGTCGGCGAGGACGATATCCGGCGATTTCACCGTCGCGCGGGCGATGGCGACGCGCTGGCTTTCGCCCCCGGAGAGCTGGGCCGGGCGCGAGTGGACCTTCTGCGTCAATCCCACGGCGTCCAGGGCATCGAGTACCGCCTTGCGCCGCCGCGCCTCCGGCATCCCGAGCAGCAGCAGGGGGAACTCGACATTCTCGAAAACCGTATAGACCGGCAGCAGGTTGTAGGTCTGGAAAACGAACCCGAGGTGTTCGTTCCGCAGGCGCGCCGCCTGCCGGTGGCTCAGATCGCCGATCGACCGCCCCAGGACGACGGCGCTCCCCTCCGTCGGCGCATCCAGCGAGCCGATGATATTCAGGAGCGTCGTCTTGCCGGAGCCGCTCGGCCCGACCAGCCCGGCGAATTCACCCCAGCCGAACGTCAGGTCAATGCCGCCCAGCGCGGTGAACTGGCCGCCGCCGACGGGGAAGCGCTTGACAAGGCCGCTGATGGACACGATCGTCGATTCCATCGCCAGGGATCTCCTGTTCATTCCGCCACCCGATGACGGACGGCAATCTGAAAAAAGCCCTCACGGGATCTGCGCCTCACCACGCGCCGCTGCGCCCCGCGGTGCCACAGGCCCCGCTCCCCGGAAAGGGTTCTTCTTCGCGCCCCCGGGTCCGCATTCCAGGGTACCGGCGGGCGCCACGCGCCGCTGCGCTCCGTCCGGACCTGTTGCCGACATCGGCGGTCCGTCCCGCATCAGTGATTGAACACCAGCATGAGCTGCACGCCGCTTCCGGCAAAGCTGCCGGTTGCCGCCGTACCCCGGGTTGGTGAGTCACGTTCCGGGTTCCAGAACAGGCTCGCGTGCACCTGCCATTTGTCGTAGGTCCGCTGCCACTGTAGCAAACGGGACCATTCGTTCCGGTCCCAGTCATAGTAAACGATCGCTGCGATCCTGTCGAGAACGGTCAAGGGATAGTCGGCCGACAGGGCCGAAAGCCGGTAGCTGTCCCCCCCTCCGAAGGCGCTGTCCGCCTCGCTGCGGACGAACTGCTCGATAAGCAGGTGCAGACCGCTGCCGATGCCGAAGGTGTAGTCGGCGCCCACCGCGAGCATCCGCTGCCAGCGCGGCTCCGGTACATGGATCTCCCGGTGCGTCACGGTGGCCTCGAACCAGAGGCCCGCGCCGACATCCCACTTGCCGTCGATCCCGAAGCGGTCTTCAGAAAATCTTCCCTGGGAAGGGTGCTGCCGCCCGAAACCGCTGTCCGTCGGGTCGACCCGACGGCGGTGATAGGAGAGCGCCATCTCTCCCGCGCGAACGGGCATCTGCGCGCGGCCGCCGAATTCGAGCTCCCGCTTGTCGGAGGGCAGCGTTTCCCACCCCTTGAGATCATCGTTTCCCAGGAGCCCCCACATCCAGATGTTGGCGTTGTTCATAAAATAATACCGGCCCAGCAGGCCGTACACGCCATTGGTCAACTGCAGGGGATCCCGCGGGTCGATGCTGTCGAACCA
>JBFMBA010000376.1:0-5683 GCA_040755475.1 Thermodesulfobacteriota bacterium | reverse complement strand
GAAGGTGGAAGGCCGTTCGCGAAGGGATGGCAGCCGAGGGGATCGACTTTCTGGTTGTCCAGAGTCAGCAGCGTTACGCGGGCGGGTACTTCCGGTGGTTCACCGACATACCGGGCGCCAATTTTCCCATCAGTGCCCTTTTCCCGCTGGACGACCAGATGACGATCATCGCGCACGGTCCTGAGGCGCCGGCAGCACCGGGCAACCCGGCGGCCTGGGCCCTGAGGGGGGTGAAAGAGCGGATCAACGTCCCGTCGCTTCCGAATGTATGGTGGGAGGATGCCTGGGATGCGGAGAAGGCGGTGGCCGTCATGATGCGCAAAAAGCCCCGGGCGGTCGGTCTGGTGGGGCTGGGAAACATGTCGGGAGCGCTCTATGCGAACCTCCTGAAGGGGCTGCCGGGGGTGAAGGTGGTCATTGCCAGCGATCTGGTGGACCAGGTCAGGATGGTCAAGAGCGAAGAGGAGCTCAGGCTGCACCGGGAGTCGGCCTATCTCCACGAGATGAGCTATGCGGCGGCGAAAGAGGCCATCAGGCCGGGCCGGACCGCGGGCGAAGTGATCGAGGAGATCAGGCACGTCCAGGTTCTGGCGGGAAGCGAGGAGCAGCAGCTGTCGATCACCTTCGGGGCGTCCGAGGAGCCCCCCTTCTCCCAGCATAACTGGGGCAATACCCGTGTGCGGCGCAGGCTCCGGGACGGCGACATCGTCAATCTGCTGATCGAATCGAGCGCCGCGGGCGGCTACTTTTACGACCTGCGGAGATTCCTCTGCATCGGGCGCATCCCCGGGGGCCTTCAAAGGGCGCATGGGGCAGCCCTCAAGGCGCGGGCCGTCATGGCGGAACATCTCAAACCCGGTGTCACGCCGGCCGTTGCCCTGGAGGCGGGCGACCGGTTCCTCGAAAGCGAAGGGTTCCCGCCGGAGTTCCGAATGGCCGGTCACGGCCAGGGCCTGGATATCGGGGAAAGACCCGTGTTGCGGCGGGATGAACCGGCGGTGCTTCAGGAGGGCATGGTCGTTTCGGTGCACCCCACCGCGCGCACAGGGGAGCTTGCGGTGTGCATCTCCGATACATACGTCATCACGGCGTCGGGAGCCGTCCCGATCTACGAGCCGCTGTGCGACGACGGGGAGATCGCCGTCATCGGCTGACCGGAGGCGGATCGGCTTTTCCCGTCCGGCTTTCGCGGGGCAAGAAGACCGTCAGCCGGCCGGGGAGCCGGCCCCGGGCGGCCCCGCCACGGTGATTCAGGAAGGCGGCTCAGCCGCGGCCGTCCGACCCGCCCTTCTCCATTTCCAGCAGCTCGTCCCAATTCAGCGTGGGAAAGACAACGTGCAGGTTGTGGTCGTCTTCGACGAGGCGGCTGTCGAGGTTCTTGAAGAGCCGCTCCGCGATGCGGCGGGTCGGCTCGGGAGGAACGACGGTGTCCTGCCGGCCGTGATAGAGCGTCACCGGTGGCTCAAGGGGTTTTTCAAAGTAGGGACTGAAATCGGCATGACCGAGGGCCGGCGCCAGCAGGATCAGGCGCCGGATCCGGGTCTCGTGACGGCAGGCAAACAGCGCGGCCATGAGCCCTCCGTAGCTGGAGCCCACAAGGATCAGGCGGTTCCGGCCGGCGAGACTCGCCTCGAGTTGCGCCATTCGCTCGGCAAGGGGGCCCGAGAAATCCTCCATCCGCATCCGGGGGTATCGCTCGCGGAAAAAGGTTCCCTTGGTCCCCCGGCTGCTGCTGTCCAGCCCGTGAATGAACACGCGCGTCACATCGGTCATGGTTCTCATCCCTCATGAACAACCCGTGCGCCGCCCGGAAGCTGGGTGTCTCGAGGCGGGCACGGGCCATGATGCCGGCCTTTGCCGACGGCTGACCTGCCGGGTCGCCCCGCCTTAAGACAGGCGGTACCCGCCCTTTCGCGTTGCTTTCCATATCCCGGTGTGGTAGACATTTTCAACAAGAAAAAGAGCCCGCCGCGCGATGAGCCGGCTTTTGTTCCGGTTTCGCCGACGGCGTTTCCACACCGAGGTAACCGTCATGTCGCTAGTCGTTCCGCTCAGGGCCCTCAGACCCGCGAAGCCCCATGTCCGCCGGGTCGCCGCCCCTCCCTACGATGTCATGAGCCGCGAAGAGGCGCAGCAGTTCGTCCGCGGCAACCCGCTCAGCTTTCTCCATGTGGAAAAATCCGAGATCGACGTTCCCGACGCGGCGGGTGTGGATGATCAGCGGATCTACGACCGGGCCAGGGGCAATCTTCAGGAGATGGTGCGCGGCGGGATCCTCCGGCGCGATGATGGTCCGGCGTTTTACCTCTACCGGCAGCAGTCGCGGGGGCATCGGCAGACCGGGATCGTGGCCGGGGTCAGCATCGCCGAATACGAGGCGGGCCTGATCCGGCGGCATGAGTGGACCCGGGACGACAAGGAGAGGGAAAGGACCCGGCACATCGATACGGTGGGGGCGCAGACGGGCCCCGTTTTTCTCACCTACAGGGGGGCGGAAGGAATCGACCGCCTGGCGGCGCGGGTGGCCGCGGGGCCGCCCGAGTATGACTTCACCGCCGGCGACGGCGTGGACCACACCGTCTGGATCATTGACGATCCCGCGGACATCGGTGAGGTCGTGGAGGGGTTTGCCGCCGTCGATTGTCTGTACATCGCCGACGGCCACCACCGGGCAGCCGCTGCGGCCGCTGTCGCCCGGCTCAGGCAGGCGCGCCATCCCTCGGATCGGGGGGACGAAGCCCATCACTGGCTGATGGCGGTTATTTTCCCCCGGCAGCAGGTCCGGATCATGGATTACAACCGGGCCGTCCGGGATCTGAACGGCCTGACGGAAAAACAGTTTCTGGAGCGCCTCGGCGGTGCATTCCTTGTTTCGGAGCCTTTCCCCGAGAAGTCGCCGGCGCGGCGCCGCGAATTCGGGATGTACCTGGGGGGTACCTGGCGCCGGCTTACCGCCGGAAAGGCGATCCTGCATGATGACGATCCCATCGCCGGCCTCGATGTCTCCCTTCTGCAGGACCATCTCCTCGGGCCGGTTCTGGGGGTCGGGGATCCGCGGACCGATACCAGGATTCGGTTCATCGGCGGCAGCCGGGGGATGGCGGAGCTGGAACGGCTCGTCGACCGGGGCGATTGCGCGGTCGCCTTCTCCCTGTACCCCCCCACGGTGGGGGAGATGATGGCGGTGGCCGATGCGGGAAAGGTCATGCCGCCGAAATCCACCTGGTTCGAACCCAAGCTGCTGAGCGGCCTTTTTGTCCATCCGCTGGAGTGAATATGAGCCGGGATGCCCAGTCCGGTCCTCCCGGTGAGACCGTGGACGGAATCCTCGGAGGCCGCCTCCGGATCATCCAGAGTGCGAAAGGGTACCGCTTTTCCCTGGACGCACTGCTGCTTGCTGCTTTTGCCGATCTGCGGGCAGGGGACGATCTGATCGATCTGGGAACGGGAAGCGGCGTGATTGCGCTGATCCTGGCCGACCGCCACCGCTGCGGAAGGGTTCTCGGTGTGGAAATCCAGGAGCAGCTGGCGGTGATGGCCCGCAGAAGTGCAGCCATGAACCATCTCGCCGGGCGTGTGGAGATCCGCCGGGGCGATGTCCGCCTGCCCGCCGCGATTTGCCCGCCCCGCTCCTTCGATGCGGCGGTCTTCAATCCCCCCTACCGGCGGCTCGGTTCGGGACGGACGAATCGAGACTCGGAAAGAGCCGTTGCCAGGCACGAAATCGAAGGGGACGCAGGGGATTTTATCGCCTTCGCCGGTTATGCCCTTCGGGAAGGGGGGCGTGCGTACACGATCTATCCGGCGAAGCGGATCGTGGATATGCTGTGCCGGATGAGAGCCGCCGCCGTCGAACCCAAGAGGTTGAGAATCGTCCACTCCCGCCCGGGCGCCGCGGGCGTTTTTGCGCTGGTGGAAGGGGTGAAGGGGGGACGGGAAGAGCTGGCCGTCCTGCCGCCCCTGTTCATTTATCGGGAGCGCGGGGGGTACACGGCGGAGATGAGGTCGATCATGGAGGCCCTTTCCGCTACCCGCCTTGACGGCGGCGGCTGATTTCCCTGGCCATGACCCGTTTGAGAATCTCCTGGAGTTCGGGATCCCGGACGGTTGCCAGACTTTCCCGCATCATCCGCCGGTCGCCCTCCGGCAGACCGGAAAGCGGTAAGGCGGGCGGAGGCTGCCCCGCACGGCCCGGCGCAGCGGCAGGGATGTCACCGACGGTAAAGAAAAGGGCCTGGATTTTTTCCCCTGCGGACAGTGCCTGGACCCGGCCGAGGATATCCGCCTTCATGAACTGGAGCTGATGCAGCCAGACCGGCGCCGAGACCCGTACGAAGAGGGTTCCTCCCCTGATCCGGTCGGGATGGGTCTGGGCGGCGATCACGGAGCCGACGGCCCGGTTCCATACGTCGAGAAGATGCCGGTCCGCTGGGCTGTGGGGGATGTTCCGCTTTTTGAGGATCTCCTGCAGGATCTCGCCCAGGCGTTTTGGTTTTGGCGCTTTTGTCCGTCTTGGCATGACTGTCTCTCTCACAGTTTGCCCGGGAGGTCAAGATGAACGGCCGACGGGTGTCCATGCTTGAAAAATCGGTATTTTAGTGGTACCTTGCGGGCCAGATCGGTCCTCATCAGGATATGCATGTGACAGAGCGGTTTCAGAAACAGCGGATGAAGATGGTCGATAGCCAGCTCCGTGGGAGAGGCATCATCGACCAGCGGGTGCTCCGGGCCATGGAAAAGATCCCCCGCCATCTGTTTATCGACGAGGGGCTGGCCGAGCAGGCCTATAACGACAATCCCCTTCCCATCGACCGCCAGCAAACCATCTCGCAGCCTTACATCGTCGCGCTCATGTCCGAGGCGATGGAGCTGACGGGAAAGGAAAAGGTACTCGAGATCGGCACGGGTTCCGGGTATCAGACGGCGATCCTGGCCGAGCTCGCCGAGCGGGTCTTCACGATCGAACGGATTGCCGTCCTTGCGACAAGGGCCAGGAAAGCGCTCGAATCACTCCATTATTACAACGTTGCCGTCCGGGTGGGGGACGGCACATACGGATGGCGCGAGGAGTCGCCCTTTTCGGCGATCATGGTCACGGCCGGCGCCCCCAGGGTACCCAAAGTCCTGGTCGAGCAGCTCGTCATCGGCGGCCGCCTCGTGATTCCCGTCGGAAACCGCAGCTCCCAGATTCTGCTCAAGGTCACCCGTCTGTCCGCAGATCCCGAGGACATCCGACAGGAGGACCTGGGCGGCTGTCGTTTCGTGGATCTCATCGGGGAGTACGGATGGAACGGCGCGCAGTGAGCGGACCGCAGCGGACGGGATCCTTGCCGATCATCACCGGCCGGAATGTCCTGGGCCTTCTGCTGATCGTGGTGCTTCTTCTGTCCTGCAGCGGTTTACAGGTCAGGAGCCAGAGGCCCCAGGGCGTCTACCACCGCGTGAAGAGCGGCGAGACCCTCTCGGCCATCGCCAAGGCTTATCAGGTCAGGCTCCAGGATCTGGCGGAAATCAACAACATCAGCAGGCCCGATCAGATCGAAGCGGACAGTGTGATATTCATTCCGGACGCCAGCCAGGTTCTGGACGACATCATCACCGCGGTGAAGGCGCAGACGCCGCGGGCCCACATGGCGGTCGAAGGCGCGACGGAGAAGGAAGCCAGACCGGAGGCGGCACCGCC
>JBFMBA010000375.1:0-3037 GCA_040755475.1 Thermodesulfobacteriota bacterium | reverse complement strand
ATCGCAACGATGTATTTCATGTCCACACCTCCTATTCAACAACCGTGTAGGCGGATTCGCTCTGCTGGGTCAGATCGAGACCGACGATCTCGTCGTTCTTGGTCACGCGCATCCCGATCAGGGCATCCACCGCCCTGAAGATGATCCAGGTCATGGCCGCAGCGAACAGCGGAACGACGATGACCAGAAAGCATTGCACCAGAAACTGTTTGGGATTCCCGAAAAAGAGGCCGTCGGCCCCGGCGGCGTTGACCGCCTTCTCGGCGAAGAGCCCCGTCGCGAGGGTCCCCCACACGCCTCCCACCCCGTGGACGCCGAAGGCATCGAGGGAATCGTCGTATCCGAGCCGCCCTTTGATCACCACCACGGCCATGTAACAGACCAGGGAAACGGTGACGCCAATGAAGATGGCGTTCATGGGGTTGACGAAGCCGCAGGCCGGGGTGATGGCCACCAGTCCCGCCACGGCGCCTGTCGCCGCACCGAGAATGGTGGGCGCCCCGTGATGCTGCCATTCGATGAGCGCCCAGGTGAACCCCGCAGCGGCCGCGGCGATGTGCGTCGTGATGAAGGCGTTGGCGGCCAGCTCGTTGGCCCCCAGGGCGCTCCCCGCGTTGAACCCGAACCATCCGAACCACAGAAGCGCCGTACCCAGCACCGTAAAGGGCAGATTGTGCGGCCGGAAGGGAAGATGCTCATATCCGCACCGCTTGCCCAGCAGCATGGCCAGCGTCAGTGCCGATACACCCGAACTGACATGGACCACGATGCCGCCGGCAAAATCCAATGCGCCCAGGTTCCGGAGCCAGCCGCCCGTCCCCCAGACCCAGTGCGCCAGGGGATCGTAGACAAAGGTCGCCCACAGAACGCTGAAGACGAGGAAAGCCGAGAACTTCATCCGTTCGGCGAAGGCGCCGATGATGAGCGCCGGCGTGATGACGGCAAACATCGCCTGGAAGATCATGAACACCTGATGGGGGATCGTCGCCGCATAATCGGCATTCGGCTGACCGCCGACGGAGGCGAGACCCGCCCATTCCAGGCTGCCGATGATGCCGTAACCCGTATCGGGTCCGAAGGCGAGGGAATAGCCGAACAGGACCCACTGCAGGCTGATGACACAGACGATAATGAAGCATTGCATTAATATGGACAGAACGTTTTTCCGCCGCACCAGTCCTCCGTAGAAAAAGGCAAGACCCGGAATCGTCATGCCCAGAACCAGGACCGATGAGATCAGTACCCATGCCGTATCTCCGCTGTTCATGATGACTGATACCTCCTTATATCGTGTTTGGGAAACACCGCCGCCGGAAGCTGCCGGCACCCCGGCCGCATCCGGCATCAGGCCGGGCCGGCGGCGAATCCCTCTGAACCCGCAATGAGCAAGGGGAATGCCAACCGCCCCGACAGAAGATATGCCCATGAATATACGAGAATATACGAACATACCCCTTCCGGACGGCAGCTCTGCATGGGAGACAATTATGTACCGTGCACCCCTCTTCCAGACAAAAATGTGAACCTGCCGGCGTGCCGGGGACCGCGTGATCCGGAGTCGCCGCCTGCTTGCCCGCCGGGACGGACAGGCGCCCCGATGATGGCGGGCGACCTCCTTGAAATCCGGCAGTGAGTATGATAAATGATCGTATCGTTTGAAAAATAGCGATCCGTGCCTCCAGGGCTCCCGATCGGGGAGCACGGTCCGAAGGATACGGATATAGGAATTGCAGCAGGACGACTGATGCCGGTATACGAATACAGCGCGCTGGATGTCGGCGGGCGCAGGCGGCGGGGAATCGTCGACGCCGGCAGCATCGCGGCGGCCAACCAGAAGCTCCGGGAAACCGGCGTGTATCCCGAGGAAATCGTCGAGGCCGCCGGCCTCAAAGGAACGGAATCGGCTGCGGCAGACGGGGCGTTGCGCCTGTTCCGGAAGGTCGGATTGCGGGAACTGGCTTCAATGACAAGGCAACTGGCCACTCTCCTCGGGGCGGGGCTGCCCCTGGTTCCGTCCCTGTCGGCGCTGGTGGCCCAGATCACCCATCCGACCCTCAAAGCGGCGCTCGCCCGGATCAAGAACGAGGTCAACGAGGGGAACAGCCTGACCCTGAGCTTGTCCCTGTTTCCCGATATCTTTCCCCCCTTCTACATCAACATGATCCGTGCGGGAGAGGCTTCGGGAACGATCCATCTGGTCCTGGAACGCCTGGCCGATTTCAATGAGAACCAGCAGGCATTAAGAACCCGGGTCCGGTCGGCCATGGCGTATCCGCTCCTGATGTTCCTCATCGGAAGCGGCGTGCTCCTGTTCCTGATCGCCTTCGTCGTGCCGAACATCACGGGCATCTTCCAGGAGATGAACCAGGCGCTCCCGGGAATCACCGTCTTTCTCATCGTGGTCAGCGGCTTTCTCCAGGCCTACTGGTGGGTCATGGCGATGATCGGGCTGGCGGCCTACGCGGGCCTGCGTCATGTCGTCCGGAACACGAAGGAGGGCAGGCGCCGGTGGGACGGTTTCCTCCTTTCGGCCCCGCTCTTCGGCGGTCTGAACCGGAAGATCGCCGTGGCCCGATTCAGCCGCACCCTCGGCACCCTCCTTCAGAGCGGCGTGCCCCTGCTGTCCGCCTTGGATATCGCAAAAAACGTGGTGAACAATACCGTGCTCGCCGGGCAGATCGGTTTGGCGGCCAGGGACGTGGAGGAGGGGCAGAGCCTCTCGGCCCCCCTGTCCAGGAATGGTTTTTTCCCATCCATCGCCGTGGAGATGATGACCGCGGGCGAGCAGAGCGGCAACATGGAGGCGATGCTCTTCCGGATCGCCGATGCCTACGAAAGGGAGGTGGAGGCGAACATCCTTCTGGTCACCTCCCTGCTCGAGCCGCTGATGATTCTCGCGATGGGCGCCGTGGTCGGTTTCATCGTCGTGTCGATTTTGCTCCCGATCTTCGAGATGAACCAGCTCGTCCGGTGAGGGAGATCGGGGTCAGGTCTTTAAATTTAGCGTTTTGCATTCAAAACGCTAAATTTAAAGACC
>JBFMBA010000374.1:0-3852 GCA_040755475.1 Thermodesulfobacteriota bacterium | reverse complement strand
AACACAAACAGCCCATGAAGTACTTCTTCAACCTGGACGAGAAGGACGACATTGCCATCGGCCCCGATTATTCCTCCGCCCACGGCGGATGGGTGAAGGGGCAGCGGCTGCAGGTGCTGCTCTATCACAAAGCCAGGGGGACCGGGTCCAGGCCCCACCGTCACCCGAACGAGCAGTTCATCTACATGATGCAGGGAACCGTCATCGCCCGGATCGAGGACCAGGAAAAAAGGGCGGGCAAGGGAGAGGTGATCCATATTCCGGTGAACGCCCTGCACAGCATGGTTGCCACGACCGGGGAAGACGTCGTGTATTACGTGGCCAAGGATACCTCCTTCGGCATCCACGGCATCCCGGAAGACGGGAAAAAGACCGGCGCCCACTACGAACCGGGTTATACGCCGGGGGAGAAATAGGAAAGGATCTACGATGGAAAGGAAAGCTGAAAAGACGACACTCCTGAAGGGAGCCCGGTTGATCGACGGGCTGGGCGGCGCCGTCCTGAACAACGCCGCGGTGGTCATCGAAGCCGGGCGCATCAGCAAAATCGGCGTGGCTGAGACGCTCGCCGCGCCCGCCGGCGCCGAGATCATCGATATGGCGGGCTGCACGCTGATGCCGGGCCTTCTGGACATTCACCTGCACTGCTCGGCGCACAATGTGCTGACCTTCAAAAATTATCGTGTCTCCCAGCTCGAAGTCACGCCCCCCCTGCAGATGCTCTACACGCTGCTGCACCAGCAGATCATGCTCGAGATGGGATTCACCACCCTGCGCGACCACCCCTGGCCGAATGCGTACGGCGGCCATAACTCGGTGGAGCTGGTCGCCCTCCGGGACGCCGTCGAGGCGGGCATTTTCGCAGGACCGCGGCTGGTGGTGGGGGGATACGCCACGATGACCGGCTCCCATCTCGACCTGATCGTCCCCCGGGGATGCAGGCGGGAGCCCGACGCCACCGCCGACGGACCCTGGGAGCTGCGCAAGCTGGTCCGGCAGCAGCTGAGGGTCGGGGTGGATTTCATCAAGACCTGCGCCTCCGGCGGCGGCGGAACGGACAAGGAAGCGCCCGACGTCAGGAACATGACCCAGGAGGAGCTCGACGCCGTCGTGGACGAGGCCCATGCCCTGGATAAACACTGCGCCTGCCACTGCTTCACGCCCACCGCCCAGAAAATGGCGATCCGGGCCGGCGCCGACACGATCGACCACTGCGTCTTCACCGACGACGAGGCGATCGAGATGCTGGTGTCGGAAAAGAAATTCATCGTTCCCACGCTGCTTCACCGGTCGGACCGCGCCATCGACGTGAGAAAACGGGTGGGAACCTCCGACTTCACGCTCAACAAGATGAAAATGCTTCAGCCGACGACCAAGCAAACCTTTCAGCGGTACCTCCGGGCCGGCGTGAAAATCGCCATGGGGACCGATACGCAGATCGATGCGGAAATGGGCGCCAACGCCCAGGAGCTGGAGATCTACGTGGACTATGGCATGACGCCCATGGAGGCGATCCAGACCGCCACGAAAAACGCAGCCGAGGCGATCTGGCTGGGAAAGGAAACGGGAACGCTCGAGCCGGGAAAGTATGCCGACATCATCGCGGTCAAGGGCGATCCCCTGAGCGATATCCGCGTCCTCCAGGAGAAGGATAAGATCCTGATCGTCATGAAGGAAGGAAAGGTGCTCGTGGACCGCAGGGAGGGGCACCGAAAGATGGTCATCCATGACGAAGCGTGGGGATGGAAGCGGGTGTAAGGAGAAAGACCATGCCGTTCTACCGGTTTGATCAAATGGAGGGGCGGTACCTGACGCCGCGCCTTTCCACGGCGCACGGCCCGATCATCGAAGGGACGTACATTTACTTCTGCCTGAACTGCAAGAAGCCCGGCGAGGGGTCGGTGGTCCACTACCACCCCAACGAGCTGCTCATCTTCCCCACCCTGGGGAAGATCAACTCCCTCGTGGGCACGGACCGCCGGATCGTTCCCGCCGGCACCTTTGTTCACATCCCCCCCTGCGGACAGCATCAGATGACGGCCACCGAGGACGGACCGCTGAACTACCTCTATATCAAGGACAAGACCTGGACGGTGGTCGGTCTGAGCGTCGAGGAAGCCCTGCCCGATCACGCCACCTCGCTCGACGAGGCGACGGTCGAATTCGAAAAGGCGGGATGGTCCGCCGGACAGGGCGAGATCAGGAAGGATCCCGGCAAGGCGACGGCGCGCGTGGAAGGACTCGGGAACTGCTATTACCCCATGATCGAAGCACTGGATGCCCCCCCCTCATCCGCAGACCGCCGATATGCCGTCGAGGGCGAACGCATGGTCTTCGAATACGCCGAGTGGGTGAAGCCGCGCCGCCAGCCGCGTCAGGAAAGCTGTCACGAGGTCTTCATCTATGTGATCCACGGATCGCTGCACGCCGAAGTGGATCAGGAGCGCCAAGAGGTGTCGGCCGGCGGTATAGTTCATGTGCCGATCGGGTCGCACTACGGCCTCTCTACGGAGGATACCGGTCATGTCCGGTTCGCCTGCGTCAGCTCGACAGCGGCGCTCGAGGCGCGCCTGCCCCGGTGATGACGGGGAGGGGATCCCCGCAGGAGGTCATGCGGGCCGGGAGCCCTTTTCCCGGGCGGGCGTTCCTCTGGTAAAGCCACCCACCCGCCGGGTTCGTCCTGCGGGAAGCGCTGCCGGAGATCCCGAAGGGTTCTTCGGCCGTCGTCGATAAATCATTTTGACATTTCACCGGGAGCAGGATAAAAATAGCCCGCTGCAAGCGGCGCCATACCTTGTCGGGAACCCCGCTCTGGGGAAGGGAAGTGCATAGGGTCAACAGCATCGAAAGGGGGAGACTATGAAATTGCGCACAAAGGAAGCCTTAAAACCGAAGTTCATCTGGGTTCTGGTCATGGCAGGAATGCTGGTCATGGGAGGGTTACCCGCCACCGGTGCGAGAGAGGCTCAGGCCGCGCCGCCTCCGGCCGGCACACTGAAACAGGTTATACACTGGGGGCTTTCGGCCGACTGGCTTGACCCGGCAACCAACAGTTCGCTCGTCCCTTCGCAGGTCGTCCTGTATCTGCTCCACGACGCGCTGCTCAAGCCCATGCCCGACGGCAATTTCAGCCCCTGCCTGGCCGAATCCTGGACCATCAGCCCGGATGCGAAGGTCTATGAATTCAAGCTTCGCCAGGGAGTCAAGTTCCACAACGGGGATCCCCTGACCGCCGAGGATGTGATCTTCACCTACTGGAGGTACAGGGCCAACCAGGCGAAGATCATCCACGACAAGACGGAAAAGATCGAGGCGGTCAACCCCCATCTGGTCCGCATCCGCTTCAAGGAAGCCTTCCCCGATTTCCTGGAATACCTCCTTCCCGGGGCGACCACCATCGGCTGGATCACGCCGAAAAAGTACATCGAGAAGGTGGGGGATGCGGGCTACAAGAAGAACCCCGTCGGTGCAGGCCCCTATAAATTCGTCGAATTCGTGGCCGGCCAGAGGCTGGTGGGCGAAGCCTTTCCTGAATTCTGGCGCAAGTCGCCGCCCATCAAGCGGATTGAGCTGCACATCGTCGCCGAACCGGCAACCCGCCTGGCCATGGCCGGCAGGGGGGAGGCCGACATCGCCACCCTGATGCAGGGCGTTTTTTATGAAAACCTGAAGAAGGACACCAAGCTCCGCATGCTGGCCCCGCTGAGCCCGTCCCGGGGGATGGTATACTTCACGGACCAGTTCAATCCGAAATCACCCTGGGCGGATCCGCGGGTCCGCAAGGCCGCCAGCCTCGCGATAGACCGCAAGACCCTGGCCGACATCCACATG
Source organism: Thermodesulfobacteriota bacterium (assembly GCA_040755475.1). Classification (GTDB taxonomy): domain Bacteria; phylum Desulfobacterota; class Syntrophia; order Syntrophales; family UBA5619; genus JAKAFS01. Next base: position 21 of record JBFMBA010000374.1, on the reverse strand, counting down.
CCGGGCTGCGACCCGATCGGA
>JBFMBA010000373.1:0-3492 GCA_040755475.1 Thermodesulfobacteriota bacterium | reverse complement strand
CGATGATCCCGATGAAGGGCGTCTGGGCGATGAGGTTGTTGAAGGTCAGAACGAGCGGCTCCGTCGTGGTCTCCAGGCGGCTCTTCCAGGGGTCCGCCGGATAGCCGTCCTTCATGAGCGAGACCATCAGGTGCAGGTTCGGGTAATTGCGGTTCTCCAGGACCTCGTCCAGCGGTTTGGTCGCGAAGTCGTTCCTTTCCAGGTCGATCACGTCCACCTCCCACTGGGAATATTTGGCAATCTTCCTGCCCGATTCGGGCCTGAGCTGCGGGTGGCTGACGGCGATCATCCGGGGGTAGTCGTTCCCGACCCGGTTGACCGCCCGCGTTCCCAGGCCGAAGACCAGGCGGATCATGCCCTGCCTGGGATCGATCCGGTCGGTCCAGGCGTAGAGATTCCGGGAGAAAGCCACCCCGGCCAGGCAGGGGAAGAAATACTGCTTGTACAGCATCCCGGAGACGCGCTGAACGAGGATCGCCATCTGCTCGTCGCTTTCCCCGAGTCCCCTGGTCCGGCGATAGGTGAGGGCATCGGGATTCAGGGCGCTCGCATAGACGAGCTTCACCGCGCGCATGAAGGCTTCCAGTCTCGCTTCCGGCGTTCCCTGGTTGGCGCAGTACTCGCTGCGGTATTTGCCGGCAAAGGCATTGCCGAAGCTGTCCTCGAGCAGGCTGCTCGAGCGGGCGATGATCGGCGCCTGGCCGAAGTAGGCGAGCATGTCCCGGAACTGCTCCACGATTTCCTCTGAAAAGCGCCCGGCGAGAAAGCGCTTTTCCACCTCCGCGAACTCTTCGTGGGAGATGCGGCTGGCGCGCGAGAGCTGAAGCCGGAGACGAAAGAGGTCGTTGTTCACCAGAAAGGAGAAAAAGACGTCGGAGCCGATATAGAAAGAGTCGTGGGCCTCCAGGGTGTTCGTAAAATCGATCTTTTCGGTATCCGATACGAGGATCCGCCGGGCGAGGAGCATCCCCGCCGCCTTTCCTCCGATCCGGCCCGAGCCGATCAGACGCTCCCGGATGGCGAACAGGTCGTCGAGGGTGATGTAGCGATCGACGAGACGGGTGAATTCGGGATGGGCGCCGATCATCATCCGGGCGAGTTCCTGCTTGAGGGCGGAGATCTCGGGCGTCCGCTCGTCGAGCTCCATCCCCGCGTCGCGGTACTGGCTCAGGCGGCGGTACACGCTCTCCCACGGGGCAATCGATTTTTCCCTCGTCTGGAGGGGCTTTCGGCTCGACGAAGCGGAGAGCGCCGCCGCCTCACCGCTTCCGAAGACCGGCTGCCAGACCGTGTCCGACATGACATGGGGGAGGAACATCTGCGGGGCGTACCGGTCCCAGACCTTCAGCGGGTGCAGATACATGGTTCCGTCGACCTGGTAGACGTCCAGCAGCACCTGCGTGGTGTCCCGGATCCGGGCGACGGCGCTGTGGCTGTGCCTTCCGCGGGCGAGGGCGAAGTAGGCCACCGTGTCGAGCTCGAACAGGAAGGGGCAGGTCACCTGGAAAAAGTTCGCCAGGAGTTCGTCGGTGGCCCACTCGACGACAAGCGCCGAGAGGCTGTCGAAGACGTAGAACACCTCCCGCCCCTCGCCCTCGATGATCTGGTGGAGGGCGCCGCTGAAGGCGTCAAAGCCGAGATGGGGATCGACCGTAATGGTGGTGAGCCCCTCGATCGGCGGCAGGATCGGGGCGTGGGGGGCAAAGCGCAGGTAGATGCAGCGCCGTCCGTCCTGGAGCGCCTGGCGGGCGAAGGGTTCGGCGAAATGCGCATAGTCCGGAAGATGGTCCACCTGCCAGACCACATTGTCGCCCAGGCGAAGATTCTGCAAAACCTGATCCAGCGACGGAAGCCCGCTGGTGACGATTCTCGATTCCATGGTACTGCCTTCCTGTCTTTGTTCATGCGGGCGGACCCTGCCGCCAGGCGGCCAAGCAGTCCCGCTTGCTGTCAACCGCCGTTCTGAGGCGGAGATATTTTTCTGCGACACATACCGGCCTGTCAGACCTCCAGATCGATCTCCCGCTTGAGGATCCGGGTCACGCGGAAGACCTCCTCGATTGTCGTGGTCCCCTCCAGCACTTTCTGCGCCCCGTCGGAAAGGAGATTGGTCATCCCCCTTTTCATGGCCTCATCGCCGATCTGATTGGAATCGGATGTGGTCAGGATCAGCCTTTTGAGCGGATCGTCCAGGATGAGGATCTCAAAGATCGCCGTCCGGCCGCGATAGCCGGTGTTCATGCAGGCCGAGCATCCCTTCTTCCTGTAGAGGGGGTGCCTTTCCAGCTGTTTCCTGTCCACCCCCAGATTCGCGAGGGACTCGTCGTCGGGGGTATAAGCCTCCTTGCACTTCGGACAGAGGATCCTCACGAGTCGCTGGGCGATGATCGCCAGCACCGACGACGTGACCAGAAAGGGCTCGATTCCCATGTCGATCAGGCGCGTCACGGCGCTGGCCGCGTCGTTCGTGTGAAGCGTCGAAAAGACGAGATGCCCGGTGAGCGACGACTGGATGGCGATCTCGGCGGTTTCACGGTCCCGGATTTCGCCCACGAGGATGACGTCCGGATCCTGGCGGACGATGGAACGGAGCCCCTGGGCGAAAGTCAGGTCGATTTTCGGGTTGACCTGGATCTGGCCGATTCCTTCGATCTGATACTCGATCGGGTCCTCGATCGTGATGATGTTCACTTCGGAGGAGTTGATGCTGGAGAGGGCCGCGTAGAGGGTCGTCGTCTTGCCGCTTCCCGTGGGGCCGGTGACCAGGATGATGCCGTAGGGGGATTTGATCAGCCGGTTGAAGATGCCCACCTTCCGGCTGTCCATCCCGAGGTCGGAAAGCATCAGGATCGACGAGGTTTTGTCCAGCAGGCGCAGGACGACCCGCTCCCCGAAGGCGGTCGGGATGGTGGAGACGCGGATGTCCACATTCCGGTCGGCAACCTTGATCTCGATCCGGCCGTCCTGGGGCAGCCGCTTTTCGGCGATGTTGAGCCTGGCCATCACCTTCACCCGCGACACGAGCGGCGAGTGGATCTTCCTGGGAAGGCTCAGGATGTCGTAGAGAACGCCGTCGATGCGGTAGCGGACCTTCACGACGGCCTGGTAGGGCTCGATGTGGATGTCGCTGGCCCGGTCCTTGGTCGCCCCGGACAGGAGGAGGTTGACCAGCTTGATGATCGGTGCGTCGCTCGTCTCATCGAGCAGATCGCCCGTCTCTTCGATCTCGGAGAGGAGACTGTCCGTGGACCCTGCGTGCATCTCCTGGAAAAACTCCTTGGCCGTGCTCCGGCTGAGGTCGTAGGCCAGGTTGATGGCCGCAAGGATGGATTCCTGGGTTGCCAGGACCACCGGACGCTCCCGGCGGCCGAGCAGACGGCAGAGGTCGTCGACCGCCTGAAAACCCGACGGGTCGTTCACGGCCACGAAAAATCCCTGCGGCGTCTCCAGGGGGACCATCTTCTGCTTCTTGAGGTACTGGATGGAAACCAG
>JBFMBA010000372.1:0-4654 GCA_040755475.1 Thermodesulfobacteriota bacterium | reverse complement strand
CCGGGAGGACTTCCCGGAGACCTCCCCGGCATGGGCGGAAAGGATCGTCCTGTCGCGTTCCGGGGACGGAACCCCCAAGATTGTATGACCGATCACGCGCCACAGCCCAAGGACGACACACAGGCGGAGCGCCATCTGCTGTTCGCGGTTCTGGTGCCCTTCGCCTGCGGCTATTTTCTCTCCTACCTGCTGCGCAACGTCAATGCCGTCATTTCCCCCGATCTGGTCAGGACCTTTCAACTTGACGCTTCCGAACTCGGCCTGCTCACCAGCGCCTATTTTTTCTCCTTTGCGCTGTTTCAACCCCTGCTCGGCGTGCTCCTGGATCGCTTCGGGCCACGCCGCGTCGAAGGCGCGCTGCTGCTCCTGGCGGCCGCGGGCTCACTGCTCTTCGCCTGGAGCGACAGCACCTCCCTGCTGATCGCCGGCCGAGCCCTCATCGGCCTGGGGGTGAGCGCGTGCCTGATGGCGGGGTTTCAGGCGAACGCCCTCTGGTTTGCCCGGCATCGGCTTGCCGGCATGAACGGCTGGATCCTGGCGGCGGGCGGCATCGGGGTGGTCTTTTCCACGGCGCCGGTGGAATGGGCGCTCAGATGGATCGACTGGCGCGCGCTCTTCACCGTCTTTGCCGTCGCTTTCGCCGTGACGAGCGTGCTGATCTTCGCCCTGGTCCCCGAGCGGCGCGACAGGCCGGTGCATGCCACGGTCGCCGATCAGTTCCGGGGGTTCTGGGAGATCGGAAGGAACCGTGAATTCTGGCGCATCGCCCCGCTGGGGATGCTTTCCCAGTCCACCTTCATGTCGCTGCAGGGGCTCTGGGCCGCCAGCTGGATGAAGGATGTGGCGGGGCAGGCGCGCGAAGAGATCGCCTACAACCTGCTGCTGGCGGCCTTCGGCATGGTGGCGGGCCATATCTCGCTGGGCAACCTGGCCTCGCGCCTGGAGCGCGCCGGCATCACGCCGAGCTATGTGGTGGGCATCGGGGTCGGAATGGCGATCCTCGTCCACGCGTCGCTGGCCGTGGGGTACACCGGGATGCAGCCCCTTGTCTGGGTTCTCTTCGGCTTTCTCGGCACCCCGGGAACGGTGAACTACGCGATCCTCACGCAGGCCTTTCCGGTGTCCATGGCGGGCCGGGCGATCACGGCACTCAACCTGATGGTCTTTGTCGCCTCGTTCCTGGTTCAGTGGGGCATCGGGATCGTGGTCAACCTCTACCCCACCGGCGGCGGAAGCTATTCGCCCGAAGGTTACAGGCTGGCCATCGGGGCGACGACGGCCCTGCAGGCTGTGGCCCTGCTCTGGTTTTTCCGGGGGATGGCGCGCAGGGTTTGACGACGAGGGTTCCGTCACTTCCCTTCCGGCCGCCCGACCCCTGACTCCCAGGCTTCGATGCCGCCCTCGACAACCTCGAAAAGCGGATGCGGCTCCGGCAGGCCAAGGGTGGAGATGCTCCCATATGCTTCCCTGTCGCGAATCTTCAGCTTCCGCTTCAGATGGTCCAGCTCGTAGCGCATCTGCCCGGCAGTCACGGGTATGGGAGCGCAGCCGGCACAATCTGCCAGCTTGCCGCCGTCGAAGCGATAGCCCCGCCTCCGGGATTCTTCGTATACGGCTTTCAGATACCCGTTGATCGCCGCGACCGGATCGGGACAGCGGCGAAACCGCTCCACCTGCGGGTGATACCGGTAACCCCGGGTACGGTCCATGAGCACCGCGCGGGCGAGCAGCGCCTCGCGCCAGAGGGCGATCAGCCCCTTTGCGTCGAGATAACAGGGATGTATGCTCCACAGGCGCATGCGCCCCTTCCCTTCCACTATCGATTGCAGGTCGCTTCACCGGATCGCACTTGCCGGGCGCACCGCCCGCGCGTCCATGCCGGGATCGCAATCAAGGCCGGGCTCCGCATGATGAACCGCCGCAACACATCCCTACTTTCTTCCAACCAGACGAATGCCCAGCAACAACCCAAAAGGCGGGACACCCACAATGGCTTGTCTAAGCTTGTGCGGGAGTTTGCCCAAAATCGCTTCGTACAGCACGAAAAGAAAAGCGGGAAGTCCGATATATATCCCTTTGGCCCCCGCGTAAGAGGTGACCTTCGTGAATCCGACCTGCAGGAACAGATCCCTCAACTCCGAGACGGTGTATTCCTTCAGGTGAAAGCCCGTCGCCACCTCGTCGAAGTATCTTGAAACATCATGCGGGCCGTTCAATCGGTTAGGCGTCATGCAGACGTAGATCCCGCCCGGAACGATCGCACGGTAAATGTTGTTGAGCTGTTCCCATGCATCGTCGGGGTGCAGATGCTCCATCAGCTGGTTGCTGTATGCCACATCCACGCTGACCGGGGGCACCGGAACGCGGCTGCCGTCCGAAATGACGAGCCGGAAATTCGGCGGAGAGGTGAAACCTTTCACGATTTCACTCGAGACATCCACCGCGTAGACCTGCTTCGCGGATCGGGCGACTTCCAGTGACAACGCACAGTCACCGGGACCCACTTCCAGAAAGGTGATGTCACGCTGATTCAGGAAACGTCCGAGAAACCCCATCTGAGAACGGACAGCCTGCGCTGTTTCCCGGGGCGACGATTTGCGGGTCAATTGCGGGTGAAGCGGAACGCGCCGGCACAGCTCATCGTACAGCGACGTGTACAGTGTGCGCCTTTCCTCCCTGGATGCACTCCGGAGCCTGCCAGCCAGTTCCCTCTCTATCTCATAGTGGTCCCTCAGTTGGTCCACTGTTCTGGAGTCACCGTTCATTGGCCTTTGCGCCATCGTTTGCCCCTCTGCGTTTTTATTCCGGCTTCTTATACGGATCGGCATAAAAATATCTCGTGTCTCGTTCACAGACCGTAGATAGTACCGCGCACACCAGCCGGTCCACGATTCAAAGCAGGGAAACACCGAATTCGTCCAAGAATCATCATCGATACGGCCCCGCACCGACGGGCGGCAGTGGGTGGCCGCCCCGCGGATCCGTGATGCGCTACATGAAGATGCCGACCGACTTCTGGGCGATCTGGAGGAAGTCGCGGGGGAAGACGCCCATGTGGAACAGGGCCCAGATGCAGACGGCGATCACGATGGAATAGGCGGGCGAGAAGTCCGGGAGCGTCGATTCGCCGGCAGCGTCCTTGAAGTACATGGCCATGATGACCCGCAGGTAGTAGTAGGCGGCCACCACGCTGTTGAGCACGCCGATCACGGCCAGCCAGTAGAACTGGGCCTTGACGGCGGCGCTGAGGATGTAGAATTTCCCCATGAAGCCCGCCAGCGGCGGTATCCCCGCCAGCGACAGGAGAAAGACGGTCATGGACAGGGCGATCAGGGGGTGCCTTCCCGCCAGGCCCGCGTAACGCTCTATGTCGCTGTTCTCGACACCCCTGCGGCCCAGGAGGATGACGACCGTGAAGGCGCCGATATTCATGAAGGTGTAGACGAGCAGGTAGAACAGGACGCTCGCCGAGGCGCCCTGATCGCCGACGATAAAGGCGATCAGGATGTAGCCCGCATGGGCGATGCTGGAGTAGGCGAGCATCCGCTTGACGTCGTTCTGCGCCAGGGCGGTGATGTTCCCCAGGGTCATCGTCGCCACGGCGACCAGCCACAGCATCTCGGACCAGTAGCCCAGCAGGGGCATGAAAGCCGTGTAGAAGACCCGCAGAAAAGCCCCGAAGGCGGCGGCCTTGATGCCCGTGGCCATGAAGGCGGTGATGGAGGTCGGGGCGCCCTGATAGACGTCCGGCGTCCACATGTGAAAGGGCACCAACGCGGTCTTGAAGCCGAAGCCCACGATGAGCAGGGCCATCCCGATCATGAACATGGGGGTCAGGACGAACTGCCCGGCCAGGACGTGCCGGGTCATCTCGCGGATGTCCAGTATGCCCGTCGTGGCGTATACGAGCGCCATGCCGTAGAGCAAAAAGGCCGTGGCAAAGGCCCCCAGGAGGAAGTATTTCAGGGCCGATTCCGCCGATCGCGCGTTGCCGCTCAGCAGCCCGCACAGGACGTATGCGGCGATGGACATCACCTCGAGGCCGATGAAGATGGTGATGAAATGGTTCGAGGAAACCATGATCATCATCCCCAGGACGCCGAAGAGCAGAAGGGCGTAATACTCGCCCTTGACGATCGCCTCCCGCTCGACGTAGCTCAGGGACAGAAGCGTGACCAGCATCGCGACGATCAGCGCCAGGGCCTTGAAAAAGGTTCCGAAGTTGTCGATCGTGTAGAGGGCGTTGAAAACATTGGCGTCGGCGTCCCACAGGGCGAGGGTGAAGATCATCGCCAGACCGGCTCCGATGAGGGCGACGGCGCCGGCCGCGATGCCGCTGCTCTCCTTCTTGCCGAAGGCGGCCGTGAACAGGGCGATCACGGCGCTCACGGTCACGATGATCTCCGGTATGATAAAGCCGATTGCCAGTTCGGGTATTTTGACGACCATGATCCCCTACCCCTCTTATTTGACGTTTGCCGGCCCCGCCGGAGCAGGCGCCGCGGCGCCGTAGGCGGCGGTTTTGGCCTGGATGTAGTTCAGATAACCCGCCGCCGAGGCATCCATCTTCCGGAGGAACGCACCCGGATAGAGCCCCATCAGAAATACGAAAAGGACAATGGTGCCCAGGATCGCCGCTTCCCGCTTCGTCAGA
>JBFMBA010000371.1:0-2460 GCA_040755475.1 Thermodesulfobacteriota bacterium | reverse complement strand
CGGGTCGACGGGGCGATCGCCATCGACGGCTCGAAGGCGGCCGGCGAAGGCGCGCACCTGCGCTGGTTCATCGTCGCCTCGGAGCGCAGAGGCGGCGGCTGGGGGAGGCGTCTGATGACCGAGGCGGTCGCCTTCTGCGACCGACAGGCCTACGAACGGATCGGACTGTGGACCTTCGAGGGGCTCCACCCGGCCCGCCACCTCTACGAATCCTTCGGTTTTCGTCTCGTCGGCCAGCAGGAGGGCGCCCAGTGGGGAACCCGCGTCAGCGAGCAGCGCTTCGAACGACGCCTCGGCGCGGCAGCCCCCTCATCCGCTGCGCAGCCCCGGTAAGAGGCAAGCCTCATCCCCCCTCCCAGGGGCCCGTTCTGGTTCGATGACCACCCTCGGGACGAAGACCATCGCATAGCGGGACAGATCCCGTTCTTGCCCCCGCCTCGATGGCCATGTTCGCCATGGTCAGCCCGCGGACCGTGTCGCCGTTGAATTCCATCGCCCGGTAGAGGGCGCCGTCCACGCCGATCCATGTCCCTGAGCGACACGACAGGTCCGTCCCGCCGGGCGTTCCCTATCGCTCAAGGCCCCTTTATGCCGGAGCGTATCGCACCGCCTCAACGGAAAACTGCCGAAGCCGCTTTGCCCAGCGTTTTTTTTGCTTGCAGAAAGGCAACCGATCTGCTATACATGTCTACACATGTCGAAACCACAATAACATATGCATGCGTACGCATGTATACAAACACAATTCAAACAGGAGGAAAAAAAATGGGATTATCTCGAAGAGATCTGATGAAAACGGCGGGAATCGCGGCCGTGGGAACCGGGTTTGCCGGCTTGTCCCTCGCCGTGGCGAGCAATGCCATCGGTGCAGGTGAGCAGGTCAAAATACCCGAACTCCCCTGGCCCTACAAGAAGCTCGACCCGGTCGCCGTGGCCGAGGCGGCATACGCCGGATACTACAAAGGGGCGTGCTCCTACGGAGCGTTCGATGCCATTATCAACCCGCTCAGAAAAGAGATCGGTTTCCCCTACACCATGATGCCCTCCACGCTGCTCGTGGTGGGGCAGGGGGGAATCGCCGACGTCGCATCAGTCTGCGGGGCATTGATGGGAGCGGCCAATGCCATTTTTCTGGTCACGGGGGGGATGGACAGGAAGCTCAGGGAGGTATCCTACGCGATCATCCAGGATGTCTTCCTCTGGTATGAGCAGACGGCGCTGCCGGATTACCGGCCGAGCAAGCCCAAATTCGAGATCGTCAAATCGGTCTCCGGCTCCAACCTCTGTCATGTTTCCGTATCCAAGTGGTGCAAGGCTTCGAAGTTCAAGTCTTTTTCAAAGGAACGGTCCGACCGGTGCGGCTGGCTCACCGCTTCGACGGCAAAATACACGGCGGAGGTCCTCAACAAACACGCCGACGGCGCCTTCAAGCTGGCGCATCCCCTGTCCGCCGCGGCACAGGCCTGCAGGAGCTGCCACGACAAGGGCAGCAAGCTTGAGAACACCAGGGGCGTGACGGACTGCGGCGGATGCCATTTCACACCGTCAGCGAAAAAAGACCATCCCAAAAAGATGTAGAACGCCGTAACAGGACGAAAGGGGTCCCGACGCATGCCCGGATTCGGGCCGGCGGGGCCCCTTTTCTTTTTTTCAGAAGTGCCTTACGCTTTGTTGCCTGAAGAGCAGATGACTCTGTCTTCCCCTGACATTTGGCGCTGAAATCGATTGACAGGATACCGTTGTCAGAGATATAGTGAAACATAACAAGCGGATCGCGGCCGCTGCCGATGGCCGGAACCGCAGAAAACCAGGGGTACGGGGTATGATACACGAAGAGATCATTCACATCACCAAACATCGTCAGATCATCGAAGCCTTGACTACGGACATCCAGTCGGAACATCTGAAGCCCTACGACCGGCTGCCCTCGGAAAAGGAGCTGTGTGCGCATTGGCAGACCAGCCGCAGCACCGTGCGCAAAGCGATGGATCAGCTTGCGGACCGGGGGATGATCTTTCGCGTACCGGGGAAGGGCAGCTTTGTCGCATTCCCGAAAATATCCCACCAGACCTCCCATATTCTGAGCTTTACAGAAAAAATGAAAGCCCAGGGGTTGAAGGTCGAAACGAAGCTGATACTCAAGGAGATCGTCAAGTCCACCGATGAGATCGCCGGGGCGCTGAAGATTCCTAGATCGTCGCGTGTATTGAAGATCCAGCGTTTGAGGATCGTCAGGGGCGAGCCCCTGGTGCTGCAAACCGCATTCATGCCCGCCAACCTCTGTGAAAACCTGATGAGGGAGGATCTCGAAACCAAGTCACTCAATCAACTGCTTCAGCAGCAGTGCAACGTCCGGCTGTCACGGAGCGACATCTGGGTCGAAGCCCCCATAGTTTCGCCGAAAGAGAGGAAGCTCCTGGGAAATCCCCACTTGCCCCTCTTCCTGGCTGTCGTCGGTGT
>JBFMBA010000370.1:0-7291 GCA_040755475.1 Thermodesulfobacteriota bacterium | reverse complement strand
GAGACGGAGGTCGTCCGAGCCGCCGTGGAGAGCGTGGCTGAAAATACGGTCGACGGAATCATCGCGCCGCTTTTCTTTGCGGTGCTTGCAGGACCGGCCGGGGCGATGGCATACAGGGCGGTCCGGACGCTCGATTCGACGGTCGGGTACACGGGCGAGTCCGCCATCGACTTCGGGAGAACCGCCGCGCGGATGAACGACGCCGTGCTGTACATTCCCGCGAGGCTCGCGGCGCCCATACTGACCACAGCCGCGGCGCTGTTGGGCTTGTCCGCCTCGGCTGCGTGGCGCATCGCCCGACGGGACGGGAAGAAGAACCCGAATTCCAGCTCGGGGATCGCGGAGGCGGCCGTGGCCGGCGCGCTGGGGGTTCGCCTCGGCGGTGTCATGGTTCGCCGAGGAAGGTCCGTGAACAAGCCGGAGATCGGCGATCCGACCGTTCCGCTCGCGCGGGGACACATCCTTGCGGTGAACCGCCTGATGTTCATGGCCACGATGATCGCCGCGGTAACTTTCATCACGGTCCGCCTGATCACCGTGGCGCTGCTGAAGGGTGTCTGACGTGAAGCAGAGAAGGGTCCTGATATTCACCGGCGACGGCAAGGGAAAGACGACGGCCGCTCTGGGGATGGCGCTGCGGGCCCATGGCCACGGGATCCCGGTGGCGGTCATTCAGTTCGTCAAGTCCGATGTCAATACCGGCGAATTCGCCGCTCTGAGCAGGCTTCCCGGCGTCGAGATTTTCGTGACGGGCCTCGGATTCGTTCCGCCGAAGACCGATCCCCGCTTCGCGGAGCACCGCTCCGCGGCCGAGGAGGGGGGGCGTATCGCGTCGGAGGCGGCCTGCTCGGGACGCTATGGTCTGGTGATCCTCGACGAAGGATGTTATGCCGTTTCACGGGAACTGATCGCGGAGGCCTTTGTTCTTCGCCTCATCAGAGAAGCGGCCCCCGGCGTCACCATCGTCCTGACCGGACGGGGTGCGACGCGGGGGCTCATGGACGCCGCCGACACGGTCTCGGAAATCCGCTGCGTGAAGCATGGATTCGATGCAGGCCACTCTGCCCAGAAGGGCGTGGAGTACTGATAGCGTACATTCCCTGATCCATTGCGGGGCCGTTCTATGATTGAGTTTCCTGAGCGACCGTTGATCCGGGACTTTCTTGAGCAGCCCATGAGCGGTTCGGAGATCGAGACACGCTCCCTGGAGATCATCGACCGTGAAGCCCTGCCCAACCGGTTCACGCCCGCTGAGTGGCGGATCGTCCGACGCATGATTCACACCAGCGGCGATTTCGGGATACTCCAGGCGGTCCGTTTTTCCTCCGATGCGGTGGAGGCCGGCATCAAGGCCCTGCAGGCCTGCCGGTCGATTTACACCGACGCGAACATGATCCGTGCCGGGATTTCCCTCGCCCGTCTTCGGAAGGTCTGCGGGTTCTACAGGCGGGAGAGTGTCATCTGTCATACCGCCGATCAGGACGTGGCGCGCCTGTCCAGACGAACGGGTCTTCCCCGTTCGCTCCATGCCATCCAGAAGGCGAAACCGCTGTTGGATGGAGCGATTGCCGTCATCGGAAGCGCCCCGGTTGCCCTGATGGAACTCAACCGGATGATCATCGAGGAAGGCCTGCGACCTGCCCTGATCATTGCGCTGCCGGTGGGTTTTGTCCACGCTGCGGAGAGCAAGCGGGAAATGATGCTGCTCGGAGTCCCTTATATCACGACGGACGGTCACCGGTGGGGAAGCGCGCTCGCGATCACTGCCGTGCACGGCCTCTGCGGCATGGCGGCACAGACCGGGGAGAGAGGGGAGCGGTGAGGGATCTCTGCGGGAAGAGGGCGGGATCCGGCCGTCGTCGGGAATGGGGCGCGGGTCCATGCCGCTGAAGAAAAAGATCATCATCATCGGCTGCGGCCCCGGGGCCGAATCGTACATTACGCCCGCGGCCCGGACCGCCGCACACCAGGCTGACGTTCTGATCGTCTCCCGGCGGCTCAAAGACCTCTTTCCCGACGTCGCGGCGGAGCGGATCGACTCCGGGACGGATGTGGACGGGATCATCGAGACCATGGCCGCCCGCCGGGAGGACGGGCGGCAGGTGGTTCTGCTGGCGACGGGTGATCCGGGGATCGCGAGTCTTGCACAGCCGGTCATCCGGCACTTCGGCAGGGAGCAGTGCGAGGTCCTTCCCGGGATCAGCTCCGTCCAGGTCGCCTTCGCCAGACTGGCCCTTGACTGGCAGGACGTCCGGATCATCACCGCCCGGAGCCTCAGCCCGGGGGCGGCAGCCGCCGATCTCAAATCGGCGGGCAAGATCGCGGTTCTCGGGGGGAAGGAAGGGGCGATCCGCTGGACCGCGGAGCTGATCCCGATGCTGGGGGGGGACCGCCGCGTCTTTCTGTGCGAGGATCTCACCCTTGCCGGCGAGCGGATCCGCGAGGTGCATCCCGGCCAGTTGCGCGAAGCCCCGGTCCCTGCGCGGGCGATCGTCCTGATCATCGACGGGGATCTGCTTTCATGAGCGGGGAATCCGAAGCCGACCGGGGCGTGCGGGCGGCGACGGCGCGGGTTCCTTTCGGGGGCGCCCCCGGCAGGGCCCCGGGCCTCCTCCGATCCCGGCCTGCCGACCATATAGAACATCTCTACTTCGGCTGGACACGGCCTGTCTTACGGCCTTGACTTTTTCCGGGCTGTCCCTTAGCATCCCCGCGACCGTGAGAACGTGCAAAAAACAAACAAGGAGAATACAATGAAGATCAAAAGCGCCTGTCTGACCGGTGTCGGCGGGGTTGAAGCCAGGGATCGGGAGCTGACCATCGGCCCGGACGAGGTTCTGGTGAAGACCCACCTGGCGGGAATCTGCGGCTCCGATAAAAACCTCTACCAGGGGATCATTCCTCCCTCCGGCGGCCTGAACACCGAGATGCGCACCGTCTTTGCCTACCCCTATTTCCTCGGACACGAGGGGGGCGGAACCGTCGCCGCGGTGGGGGAGAAGGTCCGCGACTTCGCCCCCGGCGACCGGGTCATCTCCTTCGGGTGGATCGAAACCCTTTCGGATTATTTCAAGGGCAAGGAAGAAGACTTCGAGCGGGTGCCTGCGGGCATGGACATGGACCTGGCATCCCTCGGCGAACCGATCGGCTGTGCCGTGTTCTCGGGCCTCATGTCGAAGATCCAGCTCGGCGATTCGGTCGCCATATTCGGAATGGGCTTCGCCGGTCAGATCATGGCGCAGGTCGCAAAGGCCAAGGGGGCCCACAGGGTGATCGGCGTCGACGTCGTGGACGGGAAGCTGGATCTGGCAAAAAGACTCGGGCTGGATCATGCCGTCAACGGCGCCAAGGAAGACCCGCTCGGGGCGGTCATGGATATCACCGGCGGCCTCGGAGCGGACGTGGTGGTGGATATGGCCGGTTCCGCCGACTCGGTGAACCTCTGCAGCGCTGCGGTCAGGCACAACGGGATCATGGTCTTCTACAGCTGGATCACCCAGGACATCACGGTCAACATCTCGCGCTGGCACAACAACAGCCTCGAGGTGATCAACACGGGCCTGGTCCATCACGGGATCACGCAGCGGACGCTCTGGACTCCCATGGCGCTGAGGCCCGTCCTTCAGGACCAGCTCACGATCGGCCCGCTGATCACCCATCGCTTTCCGATTTCCCGGGTCGCGGAGGCCTTCGATGTGGCAGCCAACGATCCGGCGGCGATCAAGGTGGTGATCGAACCGGACCGCGACCGATGAAAACAGGGCACGACCCCGCCGGTCTGCCTCCGGTCTTGCGGCGGCACCGGGCGCCGCCTTGAAGGGATTCGCCGGTTTCTTTCAGGGGAAGCCGTACCCTTGTGCTTCCACCGGTCGGAAGTCAGAACCCGAACCTTTATGACATGCCGATACATGGCGGCGGGACGTGCCCCCCGCACCGCTCACGCTGGAACCTGAGATGGCCATATACCTGATCGTCCTGATGTGCACCCTGAACCACACAGGGTACGGGGGAAGCCGGGTCGCGATATCACTCTACGCACTCGATCTGGGGGCCAGTCAGCTGGCAATCGGCATGCTGATGGCGTTGTACGCCCTGTGTCCCCTGCTGCTGGCGGTGACCATCGGCAAACTGGCCGACCGCGTCGGGCCGCGCCTCCCCATGCTCATGGGCACCGCGGGCGTCACCGTGGCGCTCCTGCTGCCGCCCCTGTTCCCCGGGCTCGTTACGCTCTACATCACGGCGCTGCTGATCGGCACCTCCTTCCACTTCTTTTTCATCACCGTGACGGGCATCGCCGGCGGCATCGGCGGCGAGGAGAACCGGGTCCGCAACTACGCGCTGGTCAGTCTGGGGTTTGCCGGTGCGGGTTTCCTGGGGCCGATGACAGCGGGTTTTTCCATCGATTATCTCGGCCGGCTGCCCACATTCATCGTGCTGTCCCTATTCACGCTGTTTCCTCTGGCGCTGCTCTGGTTCCGGGCCGGGTTTCTGCCTGCCGCCGGCATGCGGATGGCGAAGGGGGGAAAGCGGAACGCCTTCGATCTGTGGCGCGTTCCGGTGCTGCGCAACACCTTCATGGCAAGCGGCATCCTTTCGTCGGCCTGGGATCTTTTTCAGTTTTATATGCCGGTCTACGGCCACTCCATCGGCCTGTCCGCGTCGGTGATCGGGACGGTGCTCGGTGTGTTTGCGGTTGCGACGTTCGTCATCCGCATCGTTCTGCCCTACCTGACAAGAAAGGTCCGTGAGGCCGACATCATCACCTACGCCATCTTTGTGGCGGCGCTGGCCTTTGTGCTGTTCCCCTTCTTTCAGAACGCCCTGGCGCTGGCGGCGATCTCCTTTCTTCTGGGCCTCGGCTGCGGCTGCGGCCAGCCTCTGTCCATGTCGCTCATCTATGCGCTCACGCCGCGGGAGCGGGTGTCGGAAGCGGCCGGTCTGCGCGTCACGGTCAACAACGTGGGTCATCTGGCGATACCGCTGCTCTTCGGCAGTGTGGGGACGGTGTTCGGTTACTTTCCCGTATTCCTCTCCAACGCCGTGATGCTGGTCGGAGGCGGTCTGCTCATGCGCCGGAACGTCGTCCCGGAGTCCGGGCTGCGGCGGGAGGGGCCCGGAGCCATTTGACTTTTTTCCCGGGGCGGCATATGGTATTGCCGTCATAACCGCGAAAGGAGATGCCATGAAGATAGAAATCGAAGGGACGCTGGTCCGGATGATTCCCGAAAACGACCTCGAAAAGAAGCAGATGAACGACCTCTGGCGCATCCTTATCGACTGCGTGAACAAGACGCGTAAGCTGGTTCCGGTAGGGGAATACCTGCCCGGGATCAAAGAGACGGCGGTATTCAATATCGAGGAATAGCGTATCGCATGCCGTGAATGCCACCGTCACGGCCGGCGGCCGCCGGGCGCCGGCATGGGCCGGGTAGAAGGAACGCACCGGAATGCCGGGTTCCGCAAGCGGGCCGGATTCTCCTGCCGCCCTGCCCCCGCCGCGCACAGCCTGCAGGGGCCATGGTCCGGGCGCCTGGGACAATGAGGGATTGCCGCCTCGTTGCGTACACCGCTGCCGGCATCGATGCGCGCGCACGCGTCTTCGGTCGCCCGTTTCATGTCCGCCGAATTCGGAGTGATTCGCGAAGGGGGAAATGCCGTGTGCGACAAGCCGGTGGCCGCCGGGAAAAGCAGTCTGGACCTCATCGACAAGGAAAAAGCGCTGGCGTTGATGGACATACAGCCCGATTGGCGCTTTGCCGATCTGGCCTGCGGTCC
Organism: Thermodesulfobacteriota bacterium; assembly: GCA_040755475.1. GTDB lineage: Bacteria > Desulfobacterota > Syntrophia > Syntrophales > UBA5619 > JAKAFS01. Next base: position 1,516 of record JBFMBA010000370.1, on the reverse strand, counting down.
GGGAGACTACAGCATTGAAATAGCCCGCCGTGTCGGTGAGGCGGGCATCGTGTATGCCGTCGATCTGTGGCGGGAGGGCATCGAAGCGCTCGGCCGGCTCATAGCGGCCAGGGGCATCGGGAACATCGAAACGGTTTGGGCCGATATCCGCAGCAGGTTGCCCTTCGCAGATCGGTCCATCGACGCCTGTCTGCTGGCGACCATTCTGCATGACCTGCCGGCCGCCGACCGCCCATCAACCCTTCGGGAGACCGCCCGCATACTGAAGCCGGCAGGTGTGCTCAACATCATCGAATTCAAGAAAACGGGCAGGGGGCCTGGACCGCCGCAGCGTGTCCGGCTGGACGAGCAGGACATCGAGGCGCTTGTCACGCCTTTTGGTTTCACGCGGCTTGACGGAAGCGAGGTGGGGGAGTTCCTCTATCTGCTGAAGTACGAAAAATAAATCCCTTCCCTTTACAAACTGTCCTACGACCAGGTTCTGGCCTTCATCCCGGTTGCAGAACCGGGGTCGGGACCGGGTGTTCTCACCGTCCATCCGGGGCTGCCCGTCAGAACCGGCAGAGAGTTCATCGCCTGCGTCTCATCCTTTCCCATATGGCCGCGATGACGAAGCCCGCGGCTGCCACGAGAATGATCGTGGCGCCCGAGGTCAGGTTCAGCACATAGGAAAGCCAGAGACCCGTCAGGGTGAACAGGGCGCTGAGGAGCGACGAGACCGCCATCATGGCCTTGAGGGAGCCGGTGAACTTCTCGGCGATGAAGGGAGGTATGGTGAGCAGGGCAATGACGAGAATCAGGCCCACCACACGGATGATCATGACCACCGTGACGGCGATCATGGCCAGCAGCAGGCAATAGAGAAAGGTGACGGGGACCCCCCTCAGGCGGGCGAACTCGTCATCGTAGGACATGGCGAGGAAATCCTGGTAGTCATAGGTGACGACGGCGATCAGGAGGATCGCCATCAGCCCCATCTGCCAGAGATCCGACGAGGGCACCGCCAGTATGCTGCCGAACAGGTAGCTCATCAGGTCGGCATGGTACCCGGGCGTGAGATCGAGAAGGATGACGCCCGCCGCCATGCCCACCGCCCAGATGATCCCCACCATGGCATCCGCCCGGTGCCGGTACCTGAGGGTGACGGCGGCCATGATGCCGGCCGAACAGAGGGAAAATCCCAGGGTGCCGGCGAGGTACGGCCACCCCATGAAAAATGCCAGGCCGATCCCGCCATAGGCGGCGTGCGCGATGCCGCCGGCCAGAAAGACGATGCGGTTGACCACCACGAGGGTTCCGATCACGCCGCAGACGAGGCTGACCAGCAGACCCGCCGCGACGGCGTTGCGCATGAACTCGAACTGCAGCACGTCCCACATGTCAGTTGCCTCCGTGCCTGGACAGCACGCGGTGGGCCACCCCGTGCGCCACCAGATCGACGGGGCAGTGATACACCTGATCGATCATGGTCTGTGTGAGTTCACCCGAGTGATGATGGTACAGCTGTCTGTTGACA
>JBFMBA010000369.1:0-4184 GCA_040755475.1 Thermodesulfobacteriota bacterium | reverse complement strand
CCGGCTGAACCATCTCGACCGGATGTTTGCCGATGACAGCATCAAGGCCTTTCCGAAGAAGGAGATCATGGGTCTCCAGAAAGACCGGGAAAAGCTGGCGAAGGTTTTGGGGGGGATCAGGAAGATCAAGGGAATCCCGAAGGGCCTGTTCGTTGTGGACCCCAAACGGGAGTCGATCGCCGTCATGGAAGCCAGGCGGTTGAGAATCCCCATCGTGGCCATGGTGGACACGAACTGCGATCCGGACCTGATCGATTACGTCATCCCCGGAAACGACGATGCCATCCGGGCGATCAAGCTCTTTTCCGCCAAAATGGCCGACGCCGTCCTCGATGGAAAGAAACGCTTCGAGGAGCGTCTCCAGGCGGAGAGCGACAAGGAGAGCGGCGGCGCCCCGCCGCCACGGCCAGATGACGGGGAGGCCGACGTGCCGGAAAGCGTGGAAACGAAAGGAACCGGGTCGGGGTCGGAAGCGGCGCTTCAGGACAGCGGTCATCCGGTGTCCAGATAAGGGATCGGGAGAGGGGGAAGAACAATTGAACATTACATCGACGATGGTGAAGGAGTTACGGGTCAAGACAGGCGCGGGCATGATGGACTGCAAGGAGGCGCTTGCGGCCTCCGAGGGCGACTTCGAGAAGGCCATCGATTATCTCCGTAAAAAAGGGATGTCCGCCGCCACGAAACGGTCTTCGAAGGCGGCCAAGGACGGAACGATTGCATCATACATTCACATGGGCGGGAAGATCGGCGTGCTGGTCGAGGTGAACTGCGAGACCGATTTCGTCGCCAAAACGGATGATTTTCAGGCTCTGGCCAGGGACCTGTCCATGCATGTCGCCGCTTCGAACCCGCTCTACATCCGGTCGGAAGAGATCTCCGAGCAGGCCCTGGAACGGGAAAGAGCGATCTATCGAAGCCAGCTTCTCGAAGAGAAGAAACCGGAAAAAATCTGGGACAAGATCATCGAAGGCAAGCTGAAGAAGTACTTCGAAGAGGTGTGCCTGATGGATCAGAAGTTCATCAAGAATACGGATATCACCGTGGCCACCCTGATCAACAACATGATCGCCAAAACGGGAGAGAATATCGTTGTCAGACGATTCGCCCGGTTCCAGCTGGGCGAGGAGCAGAAGTAGCCGGGATGGAGCGGCCTTACTACAGGCGGGTCCTGCTGAAACTGAGCGGGGAGGCCCTTTCGGGCAAGGGATCCTTCGGCATCGATCCCGAAGTCGTGGCCGCCGTGGCATCTGAAGTCCGGGACGTGGTCGTGATCGGCGTACAGCTGGCGATCGTCGTGGGCGGCGGCAACATCTTTCGGGGAATGGATGCGGGCGCCCGCGGCATGGGCCGTACCACCGCCGACTATATGGGCATGCTCGCCACGGTGATCAACGGCCTGGCGCTCCAGAGCGCCCTCGAACATCTGGACGTCATGACGAGGCTGCAGACGGCCATCGAGATGAAGGCCATAGCGGAACCCTTCATCCAGAGACGGGCGCTTCGCCATCTGGAGAAGGGAAGGGTGGTCATTTTCGCCGCGGGGACCGGGAACCCTTACTTCACCACCGATACGGCGGCGTCCCTTCGCGCCGTCGAGATCAAGGCCGATATCCTGCTCAAGGCAACCAAGGTGGACGGCGTGTATGACCGCGACCCGGTCAGGAACAGCGACGCCGTTATGTATGAAAAAATTAGTTATACCGATGTATTGACGAAAAACCTGAAAGTAATGGATGCAACGGCGATCTCCCTGTGCAGGGACAACAATCTTCCCCTGAAGGTCTTCAATCTCCAGACGCCCGGGAATATCAAGCGGGTGATCTGCGGGGAGGCAGTGGGAACCGTCATCGGAGGGTGAAGTGATGCAGGAAGCGATCTTCGAGGAACTCAGGGATGGTATGGACAAGGCGATCGGCGCCTTTGAGAAGTCCCTGAGCAAAGTGCGGACCGGGCGGGCCTCCGTCTCCCTTCTCGAGGGGATCCGGATAGACTATTACGGCACTCCGACACCCATCAACCAGGTGGCGTCGCTGTCCATCCCCGAGAGCCGGCTCATCGTGATCTCTCCCTGGGACAGCACCGTGCTGGGCGCCATCGAAAAGGCGATCCAGAAATCGGATCTCGGGCTGATGCCCAGCAACGACGGAAAGCTCATTCGCCTGGCCATCCCCGCCCTCACCGAGGAGAGACGCAGGGAACTGGTGAAGTCCGTCAGGAAGATGGCGGAGGAGTGCAAGGTCAAGCAGCGCAATGTCCGCCGGGATGCAAACGAGCAGCTCAAGACACTCAAGAAGGACAACCAGATCTCCGAAGACGAGCTCTATGGTTTTCAGGAAGAGGTTCAGAAACTGACGGACCGCTCCATAGCCAGGACGGATGAAATCCTTGCCGCCAAAGAAAAGGAGGTCATGGAGATCTGAACGACGGATCGGACGATCCCGCCTGAAAACGGGGAGCTGAACGGCTCCCCGTTTTGTTTCGATCCGCCTTGAAAAAAAATGGTCAGTATGTTACTCGCGACAGAGGGGTCATGCCCCCTATTCCTGCAACAGCGCGGTATGCAATGAAAGAGATCGATCCAGCCAGACTCCCGGAGCACATTGCCATCATCATGGATGGAAACGGCAGATGGGCGGCGCAGCACGCCATGGGGCGGATCCTGGGCCACAAAAAGGGGGCGGACTCGGTTCAGATGGCGGTCCGGACCTGTCGCCGCATCGGGATTCGATATCTGACCCTCTATGCCTTTTCCATGGAAAACTGGCTCCGGCCAAAGGAAGAAGTGACCGCGCTGCTGAACCTGCTCAGGGAGTATCTGGAAAACGAGGTCCAGCAGTTGATGGAGCAGGATATCCGTCTGGTGGCCATCGGCGATCTGGCATCCCTGGGTGAGCCCATTCACAGAAAGCTCATGGAGGTGACCGAGAAGACGTCGGGCAACCGGGGGATGATCCTCTCCATGGCGCTCAGCTACGGTGGGCGAGATGAGATCGTTGCCGCCGTGCGACGCATGGTGAGCGACGGCCTGGCCGGGAAAATGACGCCCGATCAGGTGACCAAGGAACGGTGCGCCCAATACCTTTACACTGCAGGGATCCCCGATCCGGATCTGCTGATCAGGACGGGGGGCGAATACCGGATCAGCAATTTTCTCCTCTGGCAGATGGCCTACACGGAGTTCTATTTTACCGATACGCTCTGGCCTGATTTCCAGGAGCCGGACCTCCTGCGGGCGGTCCAGGATTACCAGCGGCGCGAAAGAAGGTTCGGAAAGACAAGTGAACAGCTCAAGCCATGACGGCTGCACTTTCATCGGGAGGGTTCGTCGAGGATGAATCCCCACATGAAACGATGGGGCACAGGAGTGATTGCCGTACCGATCCTGTTCGGGATCATCGCATACGGCTCCGCGGGGATGTTCGCACTTCTGATCGGTGTGGCGACGCTCACGGGGATGGCCGAATACAACCGGATTGTCTTCGGAGACGGTTTCCGTCGGGAGAAGACCGGGACATTCATTGCCGCGCTGTTGATCATGGCGGCCGCAGCCGCCGGAGACGGAGTCCTGATGGCGGCCGTCCTGAGTTTCGCCGCCATGGCGACGCTCATGCTCAACCTCCTCGGGATCGGCGAAGAGGGCCCGGATATGGTACGGGCGGGCAAGGTGATGACAGGGATCCTGTATGTTCCCCTGTTGATGTCCCATTTCATCCTGATCCGCCAGACCCCCGAGGGGGTGCGGTGGGTGTTCTTCATCCTGGTGCTCGCTTTTTCGGGAGATGTGGCCGCCTATTATGTGGGCAGAGCGATCGGAAGGAGAAAACTGATCCCCCGGGTCAGCCCGGGAAAGACCGTGGAAGGGACGATCGCGCTCGTCGCGGGAAGCGTGGCGGGCAGCCTTCTGTTCAAGCAGTTCTTCTTCCCGCAGCTGTCCGTGCCGCATGCCGTCATCCTGGGGTTCGTGGGCAGCACGATCGGGCAGCTGGGCGATCTGTGCGAATCGGCGCTCAAGAGGTCCGCCGGGGTCAAGGACTCCGGCGCGATCCTGCCCGGTCACGGGGGAATCCTGGACCGGCTGGACTGTCTCATGTTCATCGCGCCGTTCGTCTACTATTATCAGGTGTTCATCATCCGATGAAGAGGATATCCGTTCTCGGGTCCACCGGATCCATCGGTTGCAG
>JBFMBA010000368.1:0-5481 GCA_040755475.1 Thermodesulfobacteriota bacterium | reverse complement strand
CGCGGCGGCGGCTGCGGGCGCTGCTTCCTTCTTTCCCTCAGCCTTCTTCTCGGCGGCGATCGCGGACGTCGTGAACAAGAAAACCAACCCGATAACCAGTACCATGAAACGTTTCATCTTGATTCCTCCTCTTCAATTTGGTTGATGCCATTTCCACCGCCCGGCCGGCAACCGACCGAACGCGGTGAAACACCCACACCACGGCGGCGCTCTGCAGCCGCGGGAAAAACCATACCAGCCCTAAGGCGACTTCGTGACCGGACCCTCCCCGGCCTCCCCCGCTTTTTCCTTCTTCGGCACTTCCTTCTTCACCTTCTGCACCGCCGTCTTTTTTGCCGGGACCACGCGGATCAGGATCTTTCTCCCTTCCTTCTCGCGGTAACTGATCTTGACCTGACTTCCCAATGCAATGGAAGGGGGCGGCGTTTCCAGAACAAACAGCATGCTTTCCGCTTTCCCCTTGATCGTCCGTTCGATCCGCAGCTCCGTGGGAGAAATGGCAACGACCTTTCCGGCGGCGCTCATATCCGGCACCCGGGGCGAAGGGGGCGAAGCATCGGGCGGCTTCTCGGCGGCAAGAACCAGGGCAAAGCACAGGATCGCAGCGCCCGCCGCAGCTATCAGAAAACGTTTCATCCCCAGACTCATCCTTCCACCCGGAATTTCCGGACATCGCTCTTTAGCAAAGCCCGTACCATTCCCTGGCCTTCAGATCAGGTTCACCCAATAAGCGGATAACAGGAGGGATTTTTCTTGAGATGCCCGTTCATAAGCCAGGCGATGGAAGATCCGAAGCCGGCGATCAGGGGCGATACTCCCCACTGCCTGGGGAATATCGCCCCACCCGTAGCGTGAAGCGTCCCGGTCCGGGTCCGGCACCGGATCCCGTTTCGATGCGCCGATCCTTGCCTTCGGCCGGGTCAATCCCGGGGGATGAGCGACCGGCCGCCCTTTCGATCAGGCGGACTTCTTCATGATCATTCGTATGGCGCCGGGCACGATCGACAGCTCCGCCGGCAGGGTCCCCGGCTGTTCGCCGTCCATATCCAGCAGGACCCGCTGCCCGGAGGTGGCGACCACCTTCCTGCCGGTCTGCATGCGGACCTGGCGAACACGCTCGATCCCCCCCAGATAGAGCTTGGGGAGGTGCCATAAAACCAGGGGCAGGCCCATCGCGCCGATGACGGTCACATGGAAGAGCCCATCGTCGGTCGACGCGTGGGGGGCCACGAGCATCCCGCCGCCATGGTAGCGCCCGTTTGCGATGGCAATATTGAGCACATCCACCGTCTGCTCCTGCCCGCCGTCGACACGGAGCGAGACGCGTTTGTTATTATAGGCGAAAAGGGATGCCAGAGTCCCCCAGATAAAGGTGAGGAACGGCCCGAAGGCCTTGCTCGTCCGGTTCACCCGGTCCACGACCTCGCCCCCGAGGCCGAAGCTGGCGATATTGTGGAAGTACCGGTTACAGGTGTTGCCCTGATGGTCGAGGTAGCGGATGTGGCCCACATCGATCGTCTGGATGTGATCCTCCAGGATCGTTTCGAGGGACGCCTCGAGGTTCGCGGGAATGGGAATGGTCCGGCTGAAGTCGCAACCGGTTCCATTGGGAAGAAATCCCAGGACGGCGTCCTTGCGAAAGGGGGTGTTTTCATCGAGGAAGCCGTTCACGACCTCGTTGAGGGTGCCGTCACCGCCCACGCAGATCACCCGGTCGAAGCCCCTGAAGAGGTGCTCCCGGGTGATCCGCGTGGCGTCCCCCGGTCCTGCGGTCAGGCAGGTTTCATAGGGGCCAAGGAGGTTCCAGGCGATGTTGCTGATCCGGGGCCACTCCTTGCCGGTTGATCCGTTGCCCGCATGGGGATTCACCACGAAAAGCGTCTGCTGATAACTCAAGGCCACCTCCCGCGCCATTTGAATAGTCTGAAGGAAAGGAACCACAGGATGATTGTTTTATACCACAGGCTTTTCCCGAGGGATAGAGAAAATGCAAAGAAATTGCATTCCCTGCCGCTTTCTGGTATCCATCTACGGCACGCGGGCGGCGCCCCCCGGCGGCTGCTCCGGACGGAGAGTGGAAAGGGTCCATGGCCAGGGACTGCAGCAGACTCAAATTCGTTTCCGCCTTTTTCTTCTACCCCATGCGCGCTTTTCTGGAGCGGCTGGGGATACGCTACAGCATTTCCGACATCGCCAACGCCTACTACCGCGATGATTTCGACCGGATCCCGGCGGTGGAAAAGGCGGTGGTTCTCCCCCACTGCCTGATCGGCGACCAGTGCAAGGCGGGCTTCTCCAAGGATGAGGGGGTCCTCTGCGTCAAATGCCGGAACTGCCGCTGCGGCGAGATCCGCGCCCTTTGCGAGCAAAGGGGCTGGCAATTCTACATCTCGCCCAGCACGAATTTCACCAAACGCCTCATCCAGCGAAAGAGGGTCGGGGCCGCCGTGGGGGCGGCTTGCGATTTCGAGATCGAAAAGGGAATCCGGTCAACACCCATCACCCTCAAGGGCGTTCGTCTCAAGAAGAAAAAGGTCATCCCCCAGGTGATTCTGACGGCCCGGTATGACTGCATGCGCAACGAGATCGACTGGGAGTTCCTCAAGCGGCTCATCCTCAACGGGGCCGGCGGCGCCATGGAGCGGAACGTTGATCAACGGGCGGAGCCATAGCAGGAAGGGGCGCGTGATCGTGGTCGGCGCGGGCGCGAGCGGGCTGATGGCTGCCGGGCGCGCGGCGGAACGGGGCGCGTCCGTCCTTCTCCTGGAAAAGACCGATGGACCGGGGAAGAAGATCCTGATCAGCGGAAAGCGCCGGTGCAACCTGACGAACGCCCGGGATCTGGCCGGGTTCATCTCCATGTACGGCCCGAACGGCCGGTTTCTCCACAGCGCCTTTCGCCGCTTCTTCCGGGATGACCTGCTCGCCTTTTTGGGGCGCTACGGGGTGAAGACCAAGGTCGAGCGCGGAGGCCGGATCTTTCCCCTGTCCGATGACGCGGCGGATATCGTCGGGGCTCTGCGGCGCTATCTGGAGGACCAGCACGTGGAGGTACGCACGGGCGCAGCGGTCACGGACATTGCCCATTCGGAAGGCCGGATTGAAGGGGTCCGGACGCAAAAGGGTCCGTTTCCCGCCGGCGCCGTCATCCTGGCCACCGGCGGCGCCTCCTGGCCGGAAACCGGCTCCACCGGCGAAGGATACCGGATGGCGGCGTCCCTCGGCCATACCGTGACCCCCCTTCGGCCGGCGCTCGTTCCGCTTGTCGTTGCGGAGGCCGAAAGAGCCCGGGCGATGCAGGGGGTGAGCCTGCGAAACGTCCGTCTGACCGCTTTTCGCGGGGCAGCGGCGACCATCGACCCCGCCCTGACGCCGACGAAGGATCTGGGCCGCGGCATCGACGCGAAACGGCGGCGCACCCCGATCATCGAAAGCCGGATGGGAGAGATGCTCTTCACCCACTTCGGGATCGGCGGACCGATCACGCTCCTGATGAGCCTTGCCGTCGTGGACGCACTGGAAGTGGGGCCGGTCAGCGTCTCGATCGACCTCAAGCCGGCCCTGAGCGCCGAATCGCTGCGTGCCCGCCTCCAGGGCGACTTCGACCGGTCCGGGAAACGGGTTTTCCGCAATCTCCTGGCGGGCCTGCTCCCCCGCAAAATGATCGACCCCTACGTGGAGATGACCGGCATCCCCCCCGACAGGCCCTGCCATCAGATCACGGCCGCGGAGCGGGAGCGACTCCTGGCCCTGCTCAAGTCGCTCCGCTTCAACATCACGGGCCCGCTCCCCCTGGCCTCGGCCATCGTCACCGCCGGCGGGGTGTCGCTCCGCCAGATCGATCCGCGGACGATGGCCTCCCGCCTTCTTGGCGGTCTGTTCTTCTGCGGTGAGGTGATGGATCTGGACGCCGACACGGGGGGCTACAACCTCCAGGCGGCCTTTTCCACGGGTTTTGTGGCCGGGGAGGAGGCGGCGGCGCTGGTGCGGACCATGGCGGCAAGGGCATGACGCTTGTGCCATGCGCCGTGCACGGGCCGATGGTGCAGGAAGGACGGATGATGTATCTACCCCAAAGGGTGATTGAACAGGTCGAACGGCTTCAAGAAAACCCTGATACAGACAGCGCCGAGACCGAAAAAGAGACCCGGCTCCCCCGGGAAATGATCAATCGGGGTTTCAGCGTTGGAATGGGAAATCCTGCAGATACGCTTGCAATCATCCTTCACTTCTTGCGAACGACGGCATTGCGTCCATAAATCGCCATGATCTGACTATTGGCCCCCTGCCTTGAACTTTAAGAGCCGTGTATCCTTTCGGCCGAACTGGTCCTGAACAGACGCCTGGAGAGACATTTCCTCATTGGCTTTGAGCACACCGGTGATCAAGCCCCTTGTCTTGTCTATTTTCCAGTCGGGGGATTGTTTAGAAGGGGTTTGTTTGAGAGAAAAAGTGACGCGGGGTTTGGACCAGAGCCCCATGTCGTAATTCTCCCTGATCCAGACCCGTCCCAGCGTGCTGATCACTGGTACCTTATAGCTCACTTTGCCCGGAGCAACGATGATGGTATCTGTCGGGACAAGCATCGGCGTCCTCAGGAAGGCCTGAGGAGACGGACCGCTGCGCGATCCTTCGGCGTCGACGGCGATCACGCGCCAATGGGCGCCAAGCCTCCCTTTCAACTTCTGCGAGGTAAAGGGAATCAGTGTCATCTGCGTTTCGCGGCTCGAGGTCACGAATGTCGAGGGGACGACGGGCCAGGCGCTCGCACAGGTGTCTTCCCAGCACCTTTTACCCGTATTGTCGTCGCTCAGACCGAGGATGCGATGCGGCCTGTCGACCGGCATGAATCCTTCCAGATTGCTCGCATGAATCTCATAGCGAGCGGGCGCGGTTCCATAGGGGGCCGCCTTCCAGCTCAAAACGACCTTTCCCTCCCGCTCCGTGATTCTGATCTGCTCCGGCGCGCCGGGGCCCCGGACCCGCAAGGGGATCGTTTGGCTCCAGTCGCCCGCGAGCAGATCCTTGTCAAACGGACGCACCCGCCAGTATAGCTGCTTCTGCACGGGCAGCATACCGTGCCAGGGAAGCCGGAACCGAACCGTCCCCCCGGAAATCGCCATCTGATCCGCCTTCACCAGGCGGTCGAATGTCGGCGACAGGGGGTAGCGCATGTCCGGAAACGCGCTGATCTGGAAATGATACCCGGTGGCATCTGCGGCTTCCGGCCATACGAAGCTCAGCTTCGATTCGGGTGTTTCCCCATTCCCGGACGGTTGAAAGGAACCATTCGGGAATCGAGGCAGGATAATCTGCTCCGGGGCCGCCTCCGCGCTGATCCTGACGGAGCGTTTGGCCGAATCATCGGAATACACAAGGGTGTTTACGCCCGCCCGAAGGGACCTGAAGGCGAAAATAGACGCAAGACAGTTCAGGTTGAGCCGGATGCCGCCCAAAGAGAGAACCTTCCGATTATTCAAA